>JAJYCS010000042.1 GCA_021778115.1 Deltaproteobacteria bacterium | reverse complement strand
GGTAAACTCCTCCATCCACATCCTGCCGCCGCCGGCGCCGCAGCAGAACCCCTCCTCCCGGCTGCGGGGCATCTCCAGCGGCGCGGCGCCGGTGGCCAGCGCCAGCGCCTGGCGCGGCTCGTCGTAGATTCCGTTGTGACGCCCCAGATAGCAGGAGTCGTGATAGACCAGCCTGCCCAGTTCCGTTGCCTGGCGCGGCAGCGCCAGTCGTCCATCCTGTACCAGGTGCAGCAGCAACTGGCTGTGGTGGATCACCTCCAGCTCAATGCCGTACTGCCGGTAGTCGTTTTTCAGAGTGGTCAGGCAGTGGGGGCACTGCACGATCACCTTCCTGATCCCCCGTTCCTTGAAGAGGGCAACATTTTCTTGGGCCAGCTTATCAAAGACGAACTCGTTACCCAGCCGGCGCAACGAGTCGCCGCAGCACTGCTCATCCTTGCCCAGGATGCCCCACGAAACGCCGGCCTTGTCCAGAAGCTGCGCCAGGGCCAGGGTAACCTGCTTGGCGCGGGCGTCAAAGGAACCGGCGCAGCCGACAAAGAACAGGTATTCCGTTATTCCCGGCTCGAAGGTCCGTTCCCCCACCAGGGTGGCCCACTTGCCCCGTTCCGTCGGCGCGATCCCCCACGGGTTGCTCCTCCCCTCCATGTTCTCGAACAGGTTCAAGAGCTCCTCGGGGAAGCGGGCCTCCATCTCCACCAGGTGCCGTCGCAGCGGGATCAGCTTGGGCATCTGTTCGATAAAGACCGGGCAGACCTCCAGGCAGGCCCCGCAGGTGGTGCAGGACCAGATGGTTTCGGTATCGATACTGCCGTCACCCCGGTTGCCGATCAGCGGCTGTGGCGCCGCCTGCCTCCGTTTCAGGGCCGGGCCGTTGTGCAGCAGATTCAGCTTCAGGTCGTGGATCACCCTGCGCGGGTTGAGCGGTTTGCCGGTGGCGTTGGCCGGGCAGGCCAGCTGGCAGCGTCCGCACTCGGTGCAGGCGAAGGTGTCCAGCAGCTCTCTCCAGCTGTAGCCGGTCACATCATCGGTGCCGAACCGGTTGCCGGTGGTGAACTCCTCCCGTTGCGGCAGCACCGGTTGCTCATAACGGCGCAGGAAGATGGTGGGGATGGCGGTAACGATATGGAAATGCTTGCTTAGGGGGAGCAGGTTGAGAAACAGCAGCAGGGCCCCGGCATGGGTCCACCAGGAGAGGTCGTACACCAGGCGGGCCTGCCCTGGCGGGATCAGCGCTACTACAAGGCTTGAGACCGGCATGATGGTGCCGGCCAGGGCCGCCACCGAACCGTGCAGGCGGGAAAGCTTGGCGGCGTTGATGCCGAAGCTGGCCAGCATCAGGGTAGCGATCAGGAACAGGATAAAGAACGCCTCGAAGGTGCGGGCCTCGGGATAGGGCGGCGCCACCGCCCGCCGGACCATGGCGATGGTGACGGCTGCCAGGGTGATCAGCGAGATCACGTCGATCATCTGCATGAGCGGTATAAACAGGCCGTCCGGCAGCCGGCTGAAGCTCACGGCCGGGAACAGGCCGTTGAGCAGAAATTCGCTGTTGGCGATCATCAGGACTAGAAAGCACCAGAAGATGGTCAGGTGCACCAGGCCGTACGGCTTACGTACCACCCGCAACTGGGCAAAGGCGTAGCGCAGGGTGTCGCCGG
Source organism: Deltaproteobacteria bacterium (assembly GCA_021778115.1). Classification (GTDB taxonomy): domain Bacteria; phylum Desulfobacterota; class Desulfuromonadia; order Geobacterales; family Pseudopelobacteraceae; genus Trichlorobacter. The sequence goes on along the minus strand of JAJYCS010000042.1, from coordinate 18,897 downwards.
CCCGCAGCCCCAGGTTGTCCAGACGGTTGTCCGGCTGCCCCAGGGCGGTCAGGGAGAGGCGTTTCCAGCAGTTCCAGCCGAACAGGGCAATGGCGGCAACGAGGATCGGGGCGAAGAGGGTTGGGGTCGGGGTCATGGTTTTCTGCCTCGTGCCTTCAGGTCACGGATTTTCTGGGTGAGCAGCGGCACCACCCGGAACAGGTCGCCCACGATGCCGTAGTGGGCCACCTCGAAGATCGGGGCCTCCTTGTCGCGGTTGATGGCGATGATCAGATCGGAGTCCTGCATCCCCACCAGGTGCTGGATGGCACCGGAGATGCCGCAGGCGATGTAGATCTTGGGCCGTACGGTCTTGCCGGTCTGGCCCACCTGGCGTTCGTGGGGCATCCAGCCGGCATCCACCGCGGAGCGGGAAGCCCCCACCACGCCGCCCAACTCATCGGCCAGCTCTTTGAGGATGCCGAAGTTTTCGGGCCCCATCATGCCACGGCCGCCGGAGATGATGAACTCGGCCCCGCCGATGTCGATCTGATGGGTGCTGTCGCCGTCTTTGAGGATCTCCAGGACCTTGACTACGATCCCCTCTTCGGGGACGCAGAAATCGGATCGGATGATCGCGCCGGAGGCGTTTGCCAGCGGTTCCGGCATCCGCATTACGTGGGGCCGTACCGTGGCCATCTGGGGCCGGAACCGGTCGCACATGATGGTGGCCATGATGTTGCCGCCAAAGGCCGGTCGGGTCTGCATCAGGTTGCGTTTGTCGTCGATATCCAGCCCGGTGCAGTCGGCGGTGAGGCCGGTACCGACCCGGGTGGCCACGGCGCCGGCCAGGTCGCGCCCCATGCCGGTGGCCCCCATCAGGATCACCTCCGGCTTATACTGCGTAATCAGGTGGCAGCAGGCCTCAAGGTAGGGTTGGGTACGGTAGGTCCGGTAGAGGGGGTGGTCCAGCAGGTAGGCCCTGGTGGCGCCGTAGCGAAACGCCTGGCGGCAGAGCGGTTCCACCTGGTGGCCGATCACCAGGGCGCAGAGTTCGACCCCCAGTTTGTCGGCCAGTTCCCTCCCCTTGCCCAGGAGTTCCCAGGATACCTTTGCCGCTTCACCTTCGGTCTGTTCGATAAAGACCCAGACCCCGCGATACTGCGCCTGCAGCTTTGCCAGGGCAGCGGCCTCTGGATCTTCCTCCTCGGCCGGAGCCGCAGCGCCGGCGGCAGCCAGCTGCTCAAGGATCTTCAGCTCCTCCGGGGTGAAGGCCATTTCAATCGCCTGGGCCGGACAGACCTTGACGCACTTCGCGCAGCCGATGCAGTTCTCGGCAGTGATCACCGGCTCGCCGGCGTCGTTCATGCTGATGCAGGTGACCGGGCAGGAACTCTCGCAGCGGGCGCCACAGGCGATGCATCTGCCTTCCAGCAGGCGGGCGCGCCCCCGGGGGCGCTTCGGTTTGGGGGTTGGGGTACTCATAGCGGTAACAGGTCCTTGGCACGTAGTTTGTCCAGCAGGAGATCGACGGTCCCCTCCGGATCCCCCCAGCCGTCGCCGATGATTTCGCCTTTGGCCCGCTCCGGGGAGAATATCCTGGCCACCCAGGTAGGGGAGCCTTTGAGCCCCACCGCCTGGGTGTCGAGCTGCAGGAACTGGTTATCCCAGATCTCCACGGGGGCATCGACGGCGGCCAGCCGCATCGGTACCGTGGGGTAGCGGGGGCGGTTCAGTTCCCGTACCACGGTTATCAGGGCCGGCAATGGGGCCTGCACCCGCTCGTGGCGTCCCTCCAGCTTGCGCCGTACCACCAGCCGCTTGGCGGGCATATCCAGCTCTTCAATCTGGTCCACCAGGGTCAGCTGCTGGTAGCCCAGGCGCACCGCGATGCCGGGGCCGACCTGGGCGGTGTCGCCGTCAATGGTCTGCTTGCCGCACAGTACCAGCCCTACCGGTTCCTGTCCCTGGGAGAGTTTGCGGATGGCTGCGGCCAGGACATTGCTGGTGGCCAGGGTGTCGGCGCCGCCAAAGCAGCGATCGGACAGCAGGATGGCCCGGTCGGCCCCCAGGGCCAGCGCCTTGCGCAGGGTGGCCTCGGCGTTGGGCGGTCCCATGGAGAGCGCCGCCACCCGGCAGCCAAAGCGGTCTTTTAACTGCAGAGCCGCCTCCAGGGCATGGCTGTCGTAGGGGTTCATGATGAACGGGATCCCCTCTCGAACCAGGGTGTTGGTGACCGGGTCGATCTTGACCTGCGTGGTATCCGGAACCTGTTTGATGCAGGCGACGATTAACATGAAGTGACCTCTCTGCACATTAAATGTGCAAGCGATGAAATTTGTCGAGTGCGATTGCGAAATTTTTTATACGTGAAGCCATGAGAAGATGCAAGTCGCTCATATATCTTGTTTTTTGTTGGCCTGGTGTTTTTGCGCGCAGCAGATCAGGGTACTCTATGCGCTTGATTGTGAGTTATTTATATACCCACCAAGCGCAAAAAATTACACATAAATGAACCGCAAGCCCTAATCCTGAAATAAAATATGCCTTTATATTAATCATAAAGCCAAATTATGCCTAATTTTTATTCTAATTGTTTTTATTTGGCGTTACTGTTGCATAAAATATATGCACTATCCGTCGGATAGCTACCTTTCATCGTATCAGGAGGCAGCGCATGGCACAGCTGGATGAAAAACTTGAAGGCATCTATCAGGACGTACTGAAACGTAACCCCGGCGAGGTCGAGTTCCATCAGGCGGTCCAGGAAGTGCTTGAGTCCTTGGGGCCGGTCATTTCAAAGAATCCAGAATACCTGGAACGCAAGATCATCGAGCGGCTCTGTGAGCCGGAGCGCCAGATCATCTTCCGGGTGCCGTGGCAGGATGACAAGGGCCAGGTGCATATCAACCGCGGCTTCCGGGTAGAATTTAACAGTGCCCTGGGCCCCTACAAGGGTGGGCTGCGTTTTCACCCCTCAGTCTACCTGGGCATCATCAAGTTCCTCGGTTTCGAGCAGATCTTCAAAAATTCCCTGACCGGCATGCCGATCGGTGGTGGCAAGGGTGGTTCCGATTTTGATCCCAAGGGGAAGTCGGACGACGAGATCATGCGTTTCTGCCAGTCCTTTATGACCGAGCTGTATCGCCACCTGGGCGAGCACACCGACGTGCCGGCCGGTGATATCGGCGTGGGCGGTCGTGAGATAGGTTACATGTTCGGCCAGTACAAGCGGATCACCAACCGTTGGGAGGCCGGGGTGTTGACCGGCAAGGGCCTGAAATGGGGCGGTTCGCTGGTGCGGCCCGAGGCCACCGGCTACGGCGCCACCTATTTTATCAACGAGGCGCTCAAGGTCCGCAAGAACTCTTTCGAAGGCAAGACCTGTCTGGTGTCCGGCTCAGGCAACGTGGCCATCTATACCATCGAGAAGATCCACCAGCTGGGCGGCAAATGCGTGGCCTGCTCTGACAGTAATGGCATCATCGTCCATGAAAAAGGACTCGACATCGGTTTGATCAAGCAACTAAAAGAGGTTGAACGCCGTCGCATTGCCGACTACGCCGCGTATCACAAAGACGCCAAATACATCCCCGGCGGCAATATTTGGGAGGTCCCCTGTCAGGTGGCCATGCCGTCTGCCACCCAGAATGAGATTAATGGCAAGGATGCCGCCACTCTGGTTAAAAACGGCTGCACCGCCGTGGGCGAAGGGGCCAATATGCCGACTACGCCGGAAGGGATCAAGGTTTTTATGGAGGCAAAGATCGCCTACGGCCCCGGCAAGGCCTGCAATGCCGGCGGCGTGGCTACCTCGGCCCTGGAGATGCAGCAAAACGCCCAGCGTGACTCCTGGTCCTTCGAAGAGACCGAGAAAAAGCTGGAGAACATTATGAAGGGCATCCACAAGCTCTGCTACACCATCTCCGACGAATACGGCGATCCGGGCAACTACGTGCTGGGCGCCAATATCGGCGGCTTTATCAAGGTGGCTGATGCGATGGTCGCACACGGCCTCATATAAACGTAAGCAGCTGTCAAAGATCGGCATCAGTTGAGCCCGGCCCGGTGCCGGGCTCAATCTCTTCAGACGGTGCACATAACCGTGCGGACCAGGTATTCACCACCAATGACCAGGTACTCCCCCTCACCCTTCAGGATGCTGCAGGGCAAGAGCTCATCGAAAAAAAAGATCTTGGTCAGCGGCACCCGGCAGGCCCAGACCGTGGAGCCGAACTCCCAGGCCCGCTCCTCCTGATCGGTGAAGGAGACCAGATTGTTCAGGCGCACGACCTGCTCACGTTTGCCGATCTGCTCGAGCAAGTCGTGTTCGGCGACGTCGTAGGTGCCCCGGTAGAGCATCATGAACTGCTGCCCTTCGCCATATGCACGCCGCAGTTCGTACTGGCTGTATTCGTACAACAGGTCAAGCTGGCTGTTGATCGCATTGGTCCGCCGACTACCGTTGGTGCGGTCGACGACATACCGGTAGTGAGCCTCCGAGTCGTGGCCGCTGATCCGGCCGTTGTGGAAGGCTGGCGGGATGCCGATCCTGCTCTCCACCCACCCTTTCAGTACCGCCCCTTCCACCGAGTTACTGTCCATCATCCAGCCTTTTAAGTACCGCAGGTAGCTGTTGCGCAGGCTTTTTCTGGCGCTGATCGTCTGACCCTGGTCGTGATGCAGACTGAATTTGACCGACAGGTAGTCGCTGAACACCTGTCCGCGCTGATCGCGATCGGCTATGCCGTCCAGTTTGGCGAACAGGAAACGGTTCCCCTCCCGTACCCCCTGGATACGGAGCTGTTGCGGATGCTCGTTGAACTGCCGCGAGGCGATCACCCAGGGGGGCAAGTTACAGAGATTGAAGGGGCTGTCCGACATCGCCGCGACCTCTCAGCCGCAGGGGAGCTCAGGCAACTGCCGGCGCAAAGGTGAAGCACTTCTTTGAACAGGTCCGTCCGCAGGCCTCGCAGCCGATGCAGTTACCCGGATGGGCCACCCGCATGAACATCTTGGCCGAATCGTCCTCATCCAGCTCCTCAAAGGCCAGCACGTCACGGCTGCATACCTTGAAGCAACGGCCGCAGCCGATGCAGCTCTCATCATCAATGGCGACGATGAACTGCGGGGTCCACTCCTGCTTGTCTTTTGTTAACCCAGTAATGTAAGCCATGGTTATTTCCCCCTCTGTACGTTATTCATCCTCATATGATCTGGTTTCTCCCTTGTTGATCGCCTTGCGCAGCCAGGGGGGCGGATTGTTCCGCAGCACCTCCTGCAGCCTGGCCACGGTCTCCGGCAGGCTCACTGGGCCGTTGCTCTTCATCGGGTGGATCCGCTGGGCCACCAGTTTGGCCGCTGCAGGGCCGCCGATCTGCATGGTGTAGACAATGGCGCAGTCGGCCAAAAGCTGGGCGCGGGCCGCGATCCGGTCCTCCTCGTCGTCAGCGTGGAGTTCGGTGCCGACCTCCTCCAGAAAACCGGCCCGGTCCGGCCCGATCTCCCAGATCTGGAACCGCTCACACTGGCCGAAATGCTGATCAATCATCGTGCCGTCGGATGTGGTAAAGGCCACTTTCATACGCTGCCTCCTTGATGAAAACGTCATGATCGTGTTAGCACAAGCCATGCCAAGACTAATCAGACGTCATTACGGCCTATTAGACGGTACTGCATCGGATGGATACCCGTCGGATGCACAAAAGATATGCTGTCCCATGCCCCCGCCATGCAGCTCCAACCTGTCGCCGCTGTTGTGTATGCAGTATGCAACCGGCAACGTTTGCATTCGCTTTCAGGCCATGGTATCTATGCAGACAGTAAACGCCCTATCTGGAGGTGCATCCGATGAAGGTCCGCAAGGCGATCTTTCCGGTGGCCGGCCTGGGGACCCGCTTCCTCCCCGCCACCAAATCCTCCCCAAAGGAGATGCTGCCGCTCATCGACAAACCGCTGGTGCAGTACGTGGTGGAGGAGGCGGTGGCCTCCGGCATCGAGCAGATCATCTTCGTCACCGGCCGCACCAAACGGGCCATCGAAGACCACTTCGACAGCTCGCCGGAATTGGAAAACCACCTGGAGGAAAAAGGCAAGAAGAAGACCCTCAAGGCGGTGCGGGAGCTGGCCGATCTGGTGGACATCTTCTACGTCCGCCAGAAAAAGGCCCTGGGGCTGGGCCACGCCATCCTCTGCGCCCGCGACTTCATCGGCAACGAACCGTTCGCCGTCCTGTTGGGGGACGACATCATCGACGCCCCCGTCCCCTGCCTCAGGCAGCTGCTCAACGTCTACGAGCAGCGCCAGGGGAGCGTCCTGGCTCTGGAACAGGTCCCCCGGGACCAGATCTCCTCCTACGGCTGCGTGGCGGTGGAGCGGATCGACGACCGGACCGTGACGGTGACCGACATGGTGGAAAAGCCAGACCCGGCGGAGGCCCCCTCCGACCTGGCCATCATCGGCCGCTACCTCCTCACCCCGGCCATCTTCCCGATCCTTGCACAACAGCAGCCCGGCCGCGGGGGCGAGATCCAGCTCACCGACGCCATCAGACGGCTCTCCCGGGACGAGGCGGTCTACGGCTGCCTCTTTGAGGGGCAACGCCACGACTGCGGCGATAAGCTGGGGTTCCTCAAGGCTACCGTGGACCTGGCCCTCAAACGGGATGAGTTCAGGGATGACCTCACCGCCTACCTGCACCAGCGGTTGGGATAACGCGAAAGGGAGTACCGTGAAAAAGGCATTAATCACCGGCATCACCGGCCAGGACGGCGCCTATCTGGCCGAACTGCTCCTGGAAAAGGGGTATGAGGTCCACGGCATCAAGCGCCGCGCCTCCCTCTTCAACACCGACCGGATCGACCATCTCTACCAGGACCCCCATGTCGACAACCGGCGCCTGGTGCTGCATTACGGCGACATGACCGACTCCACCAACCTGATCCGGATCATTCAGGCGGTCCAGCCGGACGAGATCTACAACCTGGCGGCCCAGTCCCATGTGGCGGTCTCCTTCGAGACCCCGGAGTACACCGCCAACGCCGACGCCATCGGCCCCTTGCGGATCCTGGAGGCGATCCGCATCCTTAGTCTGGAGAAGAAGACCCGCTTCTACCAGGCCTCCACCTCCGAACTGTACGGCCTGGTGCAGGAGGTTCCACAAAAGGAGACCACCCCCTTCTACCCCCGCTCACCCTACGCCGTGGCCAAACTGTACGCCTACTGGATCACGGTCAACTACCGGGAGGCCTACGGCATCTACGGCTGCAACGGCATCCTCTTCAACCACGAATCCCCCCTGCGAGGCGAGACCTTCGTCACCCGCAAGATCACCCGGGCACTGGCCCGGATCAAACTTGGCCTGCAGGACTGCCTCTACCTGGGCAATATGGACTCCCTGCGGGACTGGGGCCATGCACGGGATTATGTGGAGATGCAGTGGCTGATGCTCCAGCAGCCGGAACCGGAGGACTACGTCATCGCCACCGGCTGCCAGCACAGCGTGCGGGAATTCGTCGCCGCTGCGGCAGAGGAGCTGGGGATGCAGGTCGCCTGGCAGGGCAGCGGGGTGGATGAGACCGGCAGCGACCAGAACGGCAAGGTGATTGTCAGGGTTGACCCACGTTACTTCCGCCCCACCGAGGTGGAGAGCCTGCTGGGGGACCCCGCCAAGGCTCACCAGAAGCTCGGCTGGAGGCCGCGCATCACCTTCAGGGAGCTGGTGACCGAGATGGTCAGGGAGGATCTGAAGGGGGCGGAACGGGACGAACTGGTAAAACGGCACGGCTACCAGGCCTTTAATTACAACGAGTAAGCGATGAAGAGCCCGATCCTGCGCAAAATCAAGACAACTTTGACTGACAGCCTGCACAGGCTTCGCCATCGTTTACGTCCCCCCAAAAAAGGTGCCGCCCCATGACCATCCCCCGTTTCTGGCCTGCCATCCTGCTGCTGCTGACGCTGGGGATTTTGTACCTGGCCCTCACCCCTGCGCCCCCCACGAACGGCCTTGGTTGGGATAAGGCCAACCATGCCGCGGCCATGTCGGTGGTTACCCTGCTTGCCTGGCAGGCCTACCAGCCCAGGGTGCGCCCTCTCTTCTTTGCAGGGCTATATGCAGTGGGGCTTGGAATACTGATCGAGTTGTTGCAGGGCTTCTTCACCACCAGCCGCAGCGCAGAGTGGGGGGACCTCCTGGCCGACCTGACCGGCACCGCCTGCGCCCTGTTTCTGCTAACCGGCCGGAATTACCTCAAGGAGCACAACCGATGAATGGAAAGACCGCTCAATCGTTGACCATGGCGATCCTGCTCCTCACCCTGCTGCTCGGCGCCGCACAGGGTGCCCTGGCCGAGGATCTGACCGTCACCGGCGAGGTGGGGGGCTTTACCCACCGCCTGCTGGGTGAGACGGCGGATTTCGCCACCACCCCGTTCACCCTCAAGGACGGCAACCTCTTCTGGACCATGGGGATCGCCGGGGCCATCGGCCTCACCTACGCCTACGACGGCCAGATCCGGGACAAACTGCAGGGGAAGATACACAGCCGAACCATGGACAAGGCGGCCGACGCCGGCTCCCTGGTGGGGGACCCGTACCTGCACCTGGGTCTGGCGGCCCTGGTCTACTCCGGCGGCATTGTGGCGGATTCACCCAAGTGGCGGGAGGGCGGCGAGATGATGGCCGAATCCCTGGCCCTGGCCGATGCCGCCACCCTGGTGATCAAGGAGGGGGCCGGCCGGGGGAGGCCGTTCGTCACCAGCCGCAAGGGGGATTTCAAGCCGTTCCGGTTCCGGACCGACTACGACTCCCTCCCCTCCATGCACACCGCCAGCTCCTTTGCCCTGGCCTCGGTGATCGCCCGGACATCGGACAGCATCCCGGTGGCGGTGCTCTCCTACACCGCTGCCGCCTTTGTCGGCTTTTCCCGGCTCTACAAGGACAAGCACTGGGCCAGCGACGTCCTGTTGGGGGCGGCCATCGGCGAGCTCTCCGGCCGGGTGGTGACCGCCTACCACGCCGACCCGGCCCGCCGGCTGGCGATCCTGCCGGCAGTGAGCGGCAACGCCGTCTCCATGAACGTCCTGTACCGCTTCTGATCGGGGGGCCGTATCCACCCCAAACCTGCATACCGTATACCGCAACCGGAGAACGGTCTGCCGCATATCGGGTATCGGACCGTGACAAGAAGCCGCTGACTCCCGCCGATACCAGGATAACAGGCCGGTTTTATTATTTTTCGTTCAGTTGGCACAGCATCTGCATACTTTTCAATCAACAAAATTCCTAGGAGGATGTACCCATGAAAAAGATCATCGCTTCCCTGATCGCCACCCTTGCCCTGGCTACCTTTGCTTTCGCCGCTGAGCCGGCTGCTCCGGCTGCTCCGGCTGCTGAGAAGGCCCCGGTCGAGAAGAAAGTTGCCAAGAAGAAAGTGGCCAAGAAAAAGGCCGCCAAGAAGCATGTGGTCAAGAAGAAAGTGGCCAAGAAAAAGGCCGCCAAGAAAGAAGCCGCTCCTGCTGCTGAGCCGGCTGCCAAGTAAGCGATCCCCCTTCGGGAACAAAAAGGCCGCATCCTTCGGGATGCGGCCTTTTTTTTACCTCTCCCCCTGGCTCAGGGGGATTGGGTATCGGTTGCCGGTTCCGCAGGGGGGGCTTCCGGCTGGGTCACCATCTGCTGGCGTTTGGGGCCCCAGCCAACCCAGACGAAGGCCGGATCGATCATCGGATCGTAATAGCCCGGCGCCGGCACCGGAAACAGGACCATCTCCGCAACCCCCATCAAGGCCCGGTAACCGGTCATCATGACCCCGCTGAACGGCCCCAGCAGATAGCCCACGCCGCCCATCTCACGCCCCAAGAGGACGGTCTGGCGGGGGATCTCCACCACCGAGGTCACCACGTTGGTGAGTCCCCGGCCGAATTTGACCGCCATCTTACCGGTGATCGCCTCCGGTTGCGGCTCTCCGGCAGCGTACAGGTTCGTCGCCAGCAGCAGTAGCAGGGCGCTGACCGTCAGTACTCGTTTCATGGCCTCTCCTTTGTCGTGCCGACGTTGCAGCTGATACCTGACTGTGTAGCACAGCTTATCCGGCTGCGCAAGGAGCGGGCCATAATCCCGATACGGCAACGGCGCAGCCGTGGGGCTGCGCCGTGACGTCAAAAACCGCCGGGTCGACGGCCTACTTACCATGTTTTGCCAGATAGGAGGCCACCCCTTCGGCAGTGGGGGTCATCGCCTCGTCACCCTGGCGCCAGTTGGCGGGGCAGACCTCGCCATGGGTGTCCACGTACTGCAGCGCATCCAGCATCCGGAGGGCCTCATCCACACTGCGGCCCAACGGCAGGTCGTTGATCACGCAGTGGCGGACCACCCCTTTGGGGTCGATCAGGAAGAGCCCCCGCAGGGCCACGACATCACCGAACAGGATGCCGTAATCACGGCTGATCTGCTTGTTCAAATCGGCCACCATCGGAAACTGGACGTTGCCGATGCCGCCATCCTCCACCTTGGTGTTCTTCCAGGCCAGGTGGGTAAATTTGGAGTCGATGGAGACGGAGAGCAGCTCGCAGTTACGCTTTTTGAACTCGTCCAGCTTCTTGTTGAAGGCAAGGATCTCCGAGGGACAGACAAAGGTGAAGTCCAGGGGGTAGAACAGCAGGTAGAGATACTTGCCACGGTAGCTGGACAGGCTGACCTGGGCGAAGGAGTTGTCGGGCATGACCGCGTCGGCGGTGAAGTCAGGGGCTTGCTGGGTAACCAGGGTGCAGGTACTCATGGATGGTCTCCTTTTGGGGGTGAAGTGCGATGAGATGCTCTAGCGATATTCTTACCAACCCTGCCGCGGGCTGTCAAGAAGATAAAAAGAGTCTTTTTGTCTTTTTACAGGTAGGGGGAAAAGAGCCGTGCGGCGCCGTCCCGCAGACGGACCGGCAGTGAGCGGTCATCCATCTGGGCCGGGGTGACGGGATGGGCCAGGTGGAGCGCGGCATCCAGATAGCGGTTTATGGCAGCGGCGAACGGCAGGTCGTAGACGGAGAGGTTCAACTCGAAGTTGAGCCGGAGGCTACGAGTGTCGAGATTGGCGGAACCGATCAGGGTCCAGCAGTCGTCCACCTGCAGCAGTTTGGTATGGCGGAAGGGGGCCGGCTGCTCGTAGATCCTGACCCCGTTTTTCAGCAGTTCCCAGTAGGAGGCGCGACCGGCCCAGGTCACGAACGGCAGGTTATTCACCGCCGGCAACAGCAGCGTGACCTCCACCCCCCGCAGGGCTGCGGTGGAGAGGGCGATCAGCATCGGCCGGTCCGGGATGAAGTAGGGGGTCATGATCCGCACCCGCCGACGGGCGGTGGAGAGGGCGCCGGTCACAATCCACTCAAGTTTGCGGAACTCACGGTCCGGTCCATCGCCGATGGCCCGGAGCACCGCCTCGCCGCAGGCAGGGAGGGGGGGAAAGAAGGGAAGATCGTCCAGCAGGCGGCCGGAGACGAAGTACCAGTCCTCGAGGAAGATCCGCTGAAGGTCGCCAACCACCGGTCCCTGGATCCGAAACTGCAGATCGGCGGTGGCCTCTGCGGGGCCTGCCTGACGGAGGCAATGCCGGGTCCGGATATTCATGCCACCGGTAAAGGCGAGGGCACCATCCACGATCAGGAGCTTGCGGTGGTTGCGCAGATTGATGGTCGGCCCCTTGGAGAGGGGGAGGTAGAGCCTGACATCGACCCCGCTGCCGGCCAGGGCGGCCCTCGCCGTGAGCCTGCTGTAGCGCTCGCCCAGGGCGTCCACAATCACCCGCACCGCCACCCCGCCTCGCGCCGCTGCCGTCAGTGCCGCGACAAAGGCCGCACCCGCCCCGTCGCCGTCAAAGATGTAGCTGCTCAGGTTGATGGTCTGGCTGGCACCTGCAATGGCCGCCAGCATGGCCGGGTAGGCCTCCTCGCCGTTCTCCAGGAGCTCAATCCGGTTACCGGGGAGCAGCCGGTTATGCACCACCCGGTCTTCCAGGGACACCAGATCGCGCAGCTGGGCAAACGGCGCCCCCAATGAGGCTGAGGCGTGCCGTCTGCCGGCCCCCTGCCGGTCGCCGGACAACCGCTGCCCCCGTTGCTGCCAGCGCAACGCCCGGCGGGTGATCCGGTTGATCCCCAACAGCCAGTAGGCCAGAGGACCGGCCAGGGGGACGGTGAGGCTCAAGGTTACCCAGACCAGGGCCGAACGGGGGTCCCGCTTGTGCAGCAGGGCATGCCCAGCGGCCCAGAAGCCGCTGAGCAGGGCAGACAGGAAGAGCGCCCCGATGACCAGCTCGTCGATGATGGTGCCGCTACCCCAGATCGACAATGATCTCATCACCCTCCACCCGCACCGGCCAGGTCTTGAGCAGCAGCTCCGGGTGGTCGGGACAACTGCCGTCGGCCAGCTTGAACCGGTAGCCATGCCGGGGGCAGGCGAGGTAGCCGTCTTTCACCAGCGCCCCGGACAGCGGCGCCCCCTGGTGGGGACACTCGGTCTCCACGGCGTAAAAGACCCCCTTCATATTCACCAGCAGCAGCTCCTGCCCGGCCATCTGCACCTTTTTCGTGCCCAGATTGGGCACCTCACGCACTGTCGCAACCACCGGCATCGGCATCTCCTCCTTGCATACCTGGAATCCTGACCGGTGGAAGTGTACCACATCTCCCCCGCCGGTCAACGAGGGTTGCTGCCTGTACAACGGGCGTACCGGCGCTGTCATGCCCCGTTTTTCAGCAGCCGTCCCACGCGCCCGGCAGCCCAGAACAACATCAACACTGCGTTTTTATTATGCTTACACGATATGGCACGGTCGATGCTGAACCGACCATACGACAGGCGTTGTTCCGTCACACGACTTCTGTCCTCCTTCTTGCCGGGGGCGTCGGGCCCCCGGACTTTTTGAGCGTATCGCGAACCGATTGACGTCGACGTGTCGCCGGAAAAACAGTGGAAGGGTCAACGGAGCCCCCTCCCGTACTACTACCACGCAGTACCAAGGAGCGCACCATGGCAAACGCACAACCAGAAGCCTCAGTAACCCGCGGGACACTGGGCCTGACCGGTCTGACGATGAACGCAATGGCACTCATCGCCCCCGGCGCCTTCCTGTGGCTCACCTTCCAGATGCAGTCCCTCTACGGCGCCCCGATGGCGGGGAGCGCCATGTGGTTCGGCATCCTCTTCGCGCTGTTGCTCTGCCTGGCCACGGCATACAGCTACGCGGAGCTGTCAAAGCTGTACCCCGGCCCCGGCTCATCCTACCTCTACGCCGAACAGGCCTTCCTCTCCAAGACCCATGCCTACAAATTCGCCCGGATCGGCAAGTTCATCACCGGCTGGGCCAGCCACCTCTACTACTGGGTCTATCCGGGGGTGATGGTGGGGGTGACGGCGATCCTGGCCGGTTTTTTGCTCAATCAGTTCCTGCCCGATACCTTCAGCGGCACCTACAACAGCCCGCTCTTCATGTGGCTGTTCTGCATCGTCTTCGCCCTGGGGGTTGCCTACATCGCCTACCGCGGCGTGACCGGCACCACGGCGGTCAACGTGGTGATCAACATCGTACAGATCTCGGCGCTGCTGATCTTCTCGGTGATCGCCATCGGCTACCGGGTGCAGCATCCCCAGGGTTCCACCGGCTACCACCTCTCCAACGGCGTGGCGGTGACCTACCAGGTGGCGCAGGAACCGGTGAAGGATGACAAGGGGCAGCCGGTGCCGGTGCTGGTTGACGGCAAACCGAGCCTGGACAAGGACGGCAAGCCGGTCTACCAGCTGCAGGACATGCAGGATGCCAAGACCGGCATGCCGGTACCGGCCGATACAAACGGCAAGCCGGTGACCGACCCCAAGCTGGCGGCACCGTTTACGCTGGACTATTCGCCGGCCGGCGCCATCACCAAGGATGACAAGGGCGCGGAGACCTTCAACTACCATGCCACGGCCAGTTCGGTGGTGTCGCCCCACGGCTTCAACTTCGTCTTCATCCAGGCCGCCATCGCCATCCTGATCCTGGTCGGCTTCGAGACGGTGACCGCCATGGCCGACGAGGCCAAGAACCCGAAAAAAGACGTCCCGCGGGCGGTGCTGCTCTCCCTGGTGATCCAGGGTGCGGTCTGCTACCTGATCGAGTACTTCGCCGCCAACTACATGCTGAGCAGCGGCTATACCATGCCGATGGCCGGGGCATCGGGGGCGCCGATCGGTGACATGATGGTGATCGCGGGCACCTGGCTGTTCGGCAGCGTTGCCGCAGGCAAGGCGTTCATGCTGGTGCAGGCCTTCACCGTCTTCCTGGCCCTGATCGGCACCACCCTCTCCTGCCTCTCCACCGGCGCCCGGGTGACGTACGCCATGGGACGCGATGACGAGGTACCCTCCCACTTCGGCCTGCTGCACGGCAAGACCATGTCCCCCTATCGCGCCATCTGGACCCTGGCGATCATCTCCGCCCTCATCGGCATCGTCACGGTGCTGGCCTATCAGGGGGGTACCACGCCGGCGGCGCTGGACAAGCATAACCTGTGGTACAGCATCGGTATCTTTGCCCCGGAGACCTATGCCAAGCTGCCCAACACCCTGGTCATCGTGACCCTGATCAGCAACTTCGGCACCTTCCTGCTCTACATGTTCACCTGCCTGATCACCATCGTGGCCTTTAAGGAGCACCACACCTTCAACAGCTTCAAGCATGTGGTGATCCCGGTGCTGGGGCTTCTGGCCAACCTGGTGATCATGCTGTTCTACCTGATCGGCCCGTTTGTGGTCTCCGGCATGAGCTGGAAGGAACCGTACATCGCCCTGGGGGTCTGCGGCCTGTGGGGGCTCTACGGTGCCGTCTACTTCCTGAAGACCAGCAAGGCCAGAGGGAAAGAGGTGCTGCTCAGCAGCCGCCCGGAAACGGCAACCCTCGTGTAGGAATCACCTGCCTGTCGGGACGGCCGGGCAACCGCCGGGCCGTCCCGATAACGGCATCTTTCCATTGCACCGCAAAGCTGGTAGGGTATCGCAATCATGGAACTTACCTACGCCGAACTATCATCACCGGGACCGGTGCGCGACACCAACGAGGACTTTGTCGGCTTCTGGCAACCGGCAGACCTTGAGGGGAAACGGGCCCGGGGGGCGGTGGCAGCCCTGGCCGACGGCGTCGGCGGGCTTGACCAGGGGGAGGTGGCCAGCCGCCTTGCGGTTGAATCCTCCCTGCGGCTCTTCGGCGAGACCGAGGGGGACAAGAGCCCGCAGCAGCTCCTGACCCAGATGTTCAACGCCGCCAACCTGGCGGTGTACGACCGCTCCCACGAGGACCACGGCCACAAAAAGATGGCCACCACCCTTGCCGTCTGCGTGCTGCGCAATAACGAGGTGACGGTGGGCAACGTGGGGGACTCCCGCGTCTATCTGGTGCACAAGGGGGAGATCCGGCAGCTCTCCACCGACCACTCCTACGTCGGCATGCAGCAGAAATTCGGTCTGATCTCCGAGCAGGAGGCCAAGACCAGCGAACACCGTTCCATCCTGACCCGCTGCGTCGGCCTGGAGCCGGTGATCAGGGTTGACCTGGAGACCACCACGGTCTTCAAGGGGGACCGTCTGATCCTCTGCTCCGACGGGCTCTACGCCCATCTGGCCGACCGGGAGATGGCCGACATCGTCTCGCGGCTCTCCCCGGCCCAGGCCTGCCGTCAGCTGGTGGCCCTGGCCGAACAGCGGGGGACCGACGACAACCTGTCGGTACAGGTGCTCCAGATCAACGAAGTGGAAGAGATCTCCTACTACCGGGGGGTGGCGACCTATCACCGGCCAGCGGAGCCTCCCACCGGCGGCGACCTGCAACCGGGCACCACCCTGGACAACCGCTTCTTTATCCTGGAGACCATCAGCCGCAGCGGCATGGCCACCATCTTCAAGGCCACCGACCTGAAGAGCAAGGAGACGGTGGCGGTGAAGGTGCCGTTCATGGAGTTCGAGAGCGACCCCGGTTTTTACTCCCGATTCCTGCGGGAGGAAGAGATCGGGCTGAAACTGGACCACCCCTACATCCTCCGCTTCATCCCCGAGGATAAGGGTGAACAGCGCAGCCGTCCCTACATCGTCACCGAATATCTGCGCGGCTACACCCTGGCCCACCTGTTGAACAGCATGCGCCCCCTGCCGGAAAAGGATGCCTTGAGCATCGCCAGCCGGCTCTGCGAGGCTGTTTCGTATATGCATGGCCACGGTGTGGTGCACCGGGACCTCAAGCCGCAGAACATCATGATCTGTTACGACGGATCGTTGCGGATCATGGACTTCGGTATTGCAAAGTCGCAGGAGGGACGGCGGATCACCTTCGCCGGTTTTTCACCGGCCGTGGGCACCCCCGACTACATGGCTCCCGAGCAGATCAGGGGAAAACGGGGGGATGAACGGACCGACCTCTACAGCCTCGGCGCCATGCTCTACGAGATGGTGGTGGGGGAACCCCCCTTTGAAGGCGACAACCTCTTTGTGGTGATGAACGCCCGGGTGAGCGGCGATCCGACAGCACCGCGCAGACGAAACCCCGGTGTCTCGCCCCAGCTGGAGGAGATCATCCTCCATGCCATGGAACGGGACCCGGCCCGACGCTATCCGAGTGCCGTTGCCCTGAAGGCGGAACTGGACGATCCGGCCGCGGTGCCGGTGACCGGACGCTGCGAGCGGCTCCAGAAGCCGTCGGCACTGAACGCCGAGGGCTACCCTGCCCGCTGGATCGTCCTCGGCATCGTCGCCGCCCTGGCGGTGCTCGGCCTGCTCATCTGGCTGATCATCTGGCGGGGACCGGCCCGCTGAGGCGCCCCGCCGATGGGCCGACTGTTAGAAAGGAGTATGCTGTGAAGCCTCGTCTATCCTCCCTCGGCTGCCTGGTGCAGGCCCTCTGCCTGCTCGGTGTCACGGCATCGACCGCCGCTGCCGCCGATTCCGGGCCGCTGCCCCCTGCGGCGCCCTGGAGCACGGCCTCAGCCGGTGCCTTGATGATCCTCTGCACCGGACTGGTCTTCGTGATCCTGGCCGGTTTCTCCCTGCTGGATGCCGGGTTCACCCGGGCCAAGAATGCCGCCCAGACGGTGGCGCTGAACCTGATGCTGCTGGTTGTTTCACTGCTCAGCTACTGGCTTGTCGGCTACCGGTTGCAGACCGGGGGCGCCGTCTCATGGTTGCTGAACGCCACCAGCGCCCCTACCGTTACCTCGTTTCTACAGCAAAGCCTGTTCATGATGATCGCCGTGATCATTCCCACCGGCGCCATGGCCGAACGGTGGTCGTTCAAGGCGGCACTCTGGTATGGGATCGTCATGGCGGCGCTCATCTATCCCTGCTACGCCCACTGGGTCTGGGGCGGCGGCTGGCTGGCCCTGCTGGGCACCACCTTTGGCCTTGACCGGGGCATGCTGGATGTAACCGGCTCCGCAGTGGTGCATATGACCGGCGGCATGGCGGCGCTGGCCGGGGTAACGGCCCTCGGCCCCCGTATCGGCAAGTTCAGGAAGGACGGCACGCCCAACGCCCTGCCGGGGCACCATATTCCGATGGCGGTGACCGGCAGCCTGCTGCTCTGCTTCTCCTGGTTCTGCCTCATCATCGCCACCACACTGGCCGATGCCGGACCGCAGATCGCCCTGATCGCCCTCAACACCCTGCTGTCAGCCGCCGCCGCGTCGCTGGCGGCCATGAGCTTCATGTGGCTGTTATACGGCAAACCCGACCTCACCATGTGCACCAACGGCCTGTTGGGCGGCATGGTGGCCATAAGCGGCCCCTGTGCCCTGGTCAGCCCACTGGCGGCGCTGTTAATCGGACTGATTGCCGGACTGCTCTGCTGCCTCGGTATCTTCTGGCTTGAACGCAAACTGCGGCTTGACGACCCGGTGGGGGCGATAGCGGTGCACGGCATCTGCGGCGCCTGGGGCGTTCTGGCCCTGGGGCTGTTCGCCAACGGCACCTCCGGGACCTATCAGGCGACCGGACTGCTGTATGGCGGGGCAGGCCAGTTCGCCGCCGAGGTCATCGGCCTCCTCACCAACCTCTGCTTCGTCTTTGGCGCTCTGTACCTGTTTTTCAGACTCCTGAAGCTGATCATCCCCCTCAGGGTGCCGGCTGAGATCGAGGTTGAAGGGCTGGACCGGTACGAGGTGGGGGTTGAGGCCTACCCCGACTTCAACCAGCGCCGCACCCCCTTCTCCTGATCGTGGGCCTGACACTGCCCCGCGCACACCACCCCATCTGCTGATCAACTAGACGGCCCTGTCGCTTTTCTGTGCAGCGACAGGGCTACCAGACCGCAAAAACGCCCCATTATTCAGCATAACCTGCTGCAGTTGCACACTTTTTGCCTATTGGCACGGGGCGTGCTAGAGGGTACCCGTCTAGCCCGTCACACACCCATGGCCGCCTGGTGGGCCGCCATAGTACCGAGCACTGCATGCCCGAAAAGGAGGCTGTCATCATGAAACTGGTCGAGGCGATCATCAAGCCGTTCAAGCTGGACGAGGTAAAGGATGCCTTGAACGAGATCGGCATCGAGGGGATCACCATCAGCGAGGTGAAGGGGTTTGGCCGCCAAAAGGGACACACCGAGCTGTACCGGGGGGCCGAGTATGTGGTGGACTTCATCCCCAAGGTGAAGATCGAGATCGCCATCGCGGATGCCTTGCTGCCCAAGGTGGTGGAGACCATCGAGAACACGGCCCGGACCGGCCGGATCGGCGACGGCAAGATCTTCGTCATCGACCTCGGCGAGGCGGTCCGGATCCGGACCGGCGAGACCGGCGGCGAGGCGATCTGATTGTCAAGTCGCTCATCTACGGTATCATTTGCACGAATAGAAGGAGGTTTGTCATGAAACTGAAGCACGCCCTGATCATTCTGCTGTTCACCCTATGTGCA
>JAJYCS010000041.1 GCA_021778115.1 Deltaproteobacteria bacterium | reverse complement strand
GAGCGTGGTCAGACAAGCAGGCCGGGATGACGCACGCCCCAAGGCGACAAAAAGGGGCAGAAAACGGTTCAGTTGTCAAAGAAACAGGCTTACAGGCCAATTTAAGATACCACTTTTCACCAAAACAGGACAACAGGAACGAAATTCGAGGTGTTTCACCCCGGCAGCCAACCTGTCAGCAAAAAGACGCTACGGATTCAGGCAACTGTTTGAGGCGCCAAGGGCATCACGTAGGCACCCGTAGAGTTCGGCGACTGTTGCGGCTCATGGGTCTGATGGCCGTCTATCCAGGCCCCAATCTGAGTAAACCGGCACCGGGACACAAGATCTACCCCTACCTGCTGCGCAATGTAGAGATAGATCGGGTTAACCAAGTCTGGAGTGCCGACATAACGTACATTCGGCTCAAGACAGGATTCGTATACCTGGTGGCTGTAGTAGACTGGTATAGCCGGTATATTTTGGCCTTTGAAATCAGCATCACCCTGGAAGCTGACTTTTGCATTGAAGCGCTCCAGCAGGCATTAGTCCGAGGGACGCCGGAGATATTCAACAGTGACCAGGGCTCACAGTTTACAAGTCCTCGTCACACGGAGATTCTGCACCTGGCTGGCATTAGAATCAGCATGGATGGTAAAGGCAGAGCCCTTGACAACATCTTTGTCGAACGATTCTGGCGGACCGTCAAATACGAAGAGGTCTACCTCCATGACTATGAAACAGTGCAAGAAGCCAGAGTCGGGATAAAGCGTTACATCGAGTATTACAACAACGAACGGCAGCATCAATCACTGGGCTACCTGACCCCGGCAGAAGTCTACTTCAAGGGGCTGCTCAATGAAGCTGACCAGCTAAAAATCAGGGACAACAACAGGCACGACCAAACTTAAAATCATCGATTTGCTGTCTTGACAACCGTGAGTAGCTTAATCGTGTCGTTTTATGCCCGCTTTTGTCTCTTGTGTCCAGGGTAGCGGGAACGATACAGTTTACCTTCTTTAACAACAGTGGGCTGCATTGCTTAACAGGGCGGTTGCCCACTGGTTAAGGCTTTTACCTTCACTCTCGGCTGTCATAATCGCTGCTGAGTGGACTTCAGGGGGAACACGCAACAGAATTTTGCCGGATGCGGGGACATTAGGCTGCTGGCCAAGCTTGGCGCACGCGGCCAGATACTCATCTACCGCTTCATGGAATGCGGATTCGAGCTCTTCAACCGATGTCCCGTGAAATCCGACAACATCACGCACCCCTGCCAAGTGGCCGACAAATATACGGTCTTCAGCGTCAAATTCAATACGGGCGGCATATCCTTTGTATTTCATGGCGTTCATGGCTTGACTCCTATTGCTTCAAGAAAGTGTCTGGCATCAGTCACTCGATACCTCAGTGACTCCTTGTGCGGGTGGGGGCGATGAAAGTATGCCCGTTTTCCATCCTTTTCAAAGGTGACGGAAGAACCGGAACCTTCGACCGCCACACACCCGACAGCAACAAGCAGCGCCTCAATGCGAGACCATTCGAGAGTGCCGTTGACTGGCGTGCTGAAGATCGCTTCAAGGGTTTTCCGGTGCTTGCTGTTCATGAATATATGATAGCATTATATGTTAGCATGTCAATGGAGAGTTTAAGCGAATGAGATGAGAGCCGGGGTATGCTGGTGCTCTGTATTCCCTCTCCAGATTCAATGCCAGCAGCCTGCCAAAATCTCATCATCCGTCATTTCAGCAGTATAATCGCACCAGCCGCAGGCAGCAGCAACCGCCCTGTCAACTCGGCATGGTCATTTTGATCCAGCTTGGAGGATAACTTTTGCTGACCTAAACGCAACCTCCTGGCTGGTTCTCCCAACAGATTTGAAACGTAAAAAGGCCCGGCACTATAACGTACCGGGCCATACAACATACCACATCAGGCTTTTACTTGGAGGCGGCCAGCGCCTTTTCAAAACCCATGGCATATGCCTTCTTGTTCAGTTCCAGGAATGCCGCAGGCACCCGGGAGAGAACGGCCTTCTCGCCATTTTCGCGTGACACGACGCCGGTCAGGGCGATCATGGCGCCAAGGGCAACGATGTTGGCAACGATCTCGCGGCCCACTTCGTTTTTGGCGGTATTGATGATGTTGAAGCCGACCTTCTTGTAGTTGCCTGCCGGCAGCTTGGTTACCAGGTCGGTATCATACAGCAGGATGCCACCCTCTTTGAGGTCATGAGAATACTTGTCGCATGCCTCCTGGGTCAGGGCCAGCAGGGCATCACACTTGGTTACCTTCGGATAGTCAACCGGTGCATCGGCGATGATGACCTCGGACTTGGAAGCGCCACCGCGGGCCTCAGGGCCGTAGCTCTGGGACTGAACCGCCTGCTTGCCCTCGTGGATGGAGGCTGCCTCGGCAAGGATGATCCCCGCAGTGATCAGACCTTGTCCACCGGCACCGGAAAACCGTAGTTCATACCTAGACATCTATGTTCTCCTTTTCAGAGTAATAAATTACTTTTTGCCGCCGGCGCGCTCGATCACCTTGGCGTATTCCTCGGTATACTCGGGACGCTCCACCTTGTGCAGCACGCCGGTCAGGATCTTGCCTTCCAGCTGCTCTGCCGACATCTTTTCCGCGGCCTTCACCGGCACGGCAACATCCTTCAGGCGGTTCATCATCTCGATGACCGATTTGAACTTGTTACGACGGCCGTAGGTGGTGGGGCAGTCATCCAGGATCTCCACCACGGAGAAGCCTTTGTGCTGAATCGCCTCGGTGATCAGCTTGTCGATCTGGTTGGCATGATAGGCGGTACCACGGGCCACGAAGGTGGCACCGGCACCGATAGCCAGCTTTGCGACGTCAAAGGCCGGATCGGGGTTGCCGTAGGGGGTGGTGGAGGCCTTGGCGCCGGTCGGGGTGCAGGGGGAGAACTGGCCACCGGTCATGCCGTAGATGTTGTTGTTCATGATGATGTAGGTCATGTTGATGTTGCGACGGCAGGCATGGATGAAGTGGTTGCCGCCGATGGCGGTGCCGTCGCCGTCACCACCCACCAGGATCACGTTCATCTCAGGACGGGCCATCTTCACGCCGGTGGCGAAGGCAGCGGCACGGCCGTGGGCGGTGTGCAGGGTGCAGCAGTCGATGTAGCCGGGCAGACGGGAGGCGCAGCCGATACCGGAAACGATGGCGGTCTCTTCCTTCTTCAGGTTGAGAGTATCCATGGCCCGAATCAGCCCCTTCATAATAATGCCGTGACCGCAACCAGGGCACCAGATATGGGGCAGCTTGCCCGGACGAATATACTTATCGTAATCAAAAGCCATGGTTACTTAACCTCCTTCATCTTCTCAAGGATCTGATCGGGGTTGATCGGCTCGCCGTCAACGCGGTTGATCCCGAGGATCTGAGCCTTGCCTTGGGCGCAACGCTCAACCTCAAGGCTGCACATACCCAGGTTCATTTCAGGTACGATAAACGCCTTGACCTTGCCGGCCAACGCCTTGATCTGCTTGTCCGGGAACGGCCAGAAGGTCTTGATCCGGAACATACCGACCTTAACACCCTTTTCACGGGCTTCGTTTACCGCATAGCGGGCCGAACGGGAGGTGGAACCAAAGGCAACGACGCAGATGTCGGCATCATCCAGTTTATACTCTTCAAAATCGACGATATCGTCAACGTTGGCCATGACCTTACGGATCTGGCGCTCTTCCTCGGCCTGCACGAGGTTGGCCTTGGTAGTCGGGAACCCGTCAGCAGCCTTGTTGAGGCCGGTCACATGGAACTTGTAACCGGAACCGAAGGCAGCCAAAGGCGGGACATCGCCGAATTGCGGATCGTACGGCTTGTACTCGGCTGGCGGCACCGACGGTGCCGTACGGTCGATCACTTCCAGCTCACCCTGCTCACGGAACTCGATCCGCTCACGCATGTGGGCCACGATCTCGTCAGGCAGCACATGTACCGGCATACGGTATTTCTCGGCCAGGTTGAAGGCCCGAACCATCATGTCGTAGGTCTCCTGCACCGAGGCAGGCGTCAACGCGATGGTGGCATGGTCGCCGTGGGTACCCCAGCGGGCTGACATCAGGTCAGACTGGGAAGGACCGGTCGGCATACCGGTGGAAGGACCGCCCCGCATGACGTTGTAGATAACGCAGGGCACTTCGGCAATGCAGGCATAGCCGATGTTCTCCTGTTTCAGTGACATACCAGGGCCGGAGGTGGCGGTCAAAGACTTGCAACCGGCGAGTGAACCGCCAATGGTTGCAGCCATAGCACCGATCTCGTCCTCCATTTGGATGAACTTGCCGCCGATCTTCGGCAGCTCAGCGGACATCACCTCGGCAACCTCGGTAGAAGGGGTAATCGGGTAACCGGCAAAAAACTTGCAACCAGCGTACAGCGCGCCGTGTGCAGCCGCCTCGTTACCTTGCATAAAAGCTACTTTTTTGGACACAGTCAATTCCTCCCGTCTTGTTATTCAGCGTGAACTTTGATGGCAAAATCGGGGCAACGCAGTTCGCACTGCATGCACTTGATACAGGCATCCAGGTCTTTAACGGAAGCCACAAAACCCTTCATCTCGAGTACCTTCTTGGGGCAAAATTCAACGCAGATATGGCACCCCTTGCAGTACTTCTCGATAATTTCAATTCTCGGCAACTTTTTTTCTTCTGACATCGGGATCTGCTCCTTTTATCCGTCTTCTGCAGTGTAAAATAAGACCCTTAATGTGGCAAAAGAAGGGCGGACTCTCGCCGCCCTTCTTTTCTCGGCACTGCAGGCCTGAAACGGGCAATTAGCCCTTGAGGATGCTGTCCAGACTATCCACCAGACCTTTGACGGCGGCAACAGACTTGTCCATCATGGCCTGCTCGGTGGCGTCCAGCTTAAACTGCAGGACCTTCTCAACCCCATTGCTCCCCAGAACGGCAGGCACGCCAACATAGTAGCCGTTCACGCCGAACTCCCCGTTCAACAGACAGCAGGTGGGCAGCACGCGCTTCTGATCCTTCAAGACCGACTCGGCCATAGAGATGGCGGATGAAGCCGGGGAGTAGAAGGCGGAACCGGTCTTCAACAGGGCGACCACTTCACCGCCGGCCAGACGGGTACGGTTCACCATGGCTTCCATCACTTCCTTGGCCTTGTCCACGCCGTACTTCTGCTCCAGGAGTTCCATAACCGGAATGCCGTTCACGTTGGCGTAGCGCACCAGGGGCACCATGTCGTCGCCGTGGCCACCCAGGGTCATGGCATTCACGTCCTTCACGGAGACGCCGAGTTCCCAGGCGATGAACGACTTGAAGCGTGCGGAGTCCAGGACGCCGGCCTGACCAACCACACGGTTGGCCGGGATGCCGGTGATCTTCTGGCAGAGGGTGACCATGGCGTCCAGCGGGTTGGAGATGATGATAACAAAGGCGTTGGAGGCGTACTGCTTGATCCCCTCGGCAACCGAGGTCATGATCTTGGAGTTGGTAACGATCAGATCGTCACGGCTCATGCCCGGCTTGCGGGGCAGACCTGCGGTCACGATTACCACGTCAGACCCTTCGATATCCTTGTAGTCCTGGGTCCCCTTCAGACAGACGTCAAAGCCGTCAACCGGCGACGCCTCGGCGATGTCAAGCATCTTGCCCTGGGGCATCCCTTCCACGATATCGAACAGCACCACATCGCCCAGTTCGCGCAGGGCGCAGAGTTGAGCCAGCACGCCACCAATCTGGCCACCACCGATCAATGAAATCTTTTTACGTCCCATGGTTTCTTCCTCCTTGTTAGAATGTGTGTTGAATACAGCACGTTACAGACTGGTAAGCGCAGTGAGACAGGGAGCCGGCAAGACGGCTCCCTGTGATCATAGCCGCTTAGATCGCATTGATGATGGCGTTCAGGGTTGCACTGGGGCGCATCGCCTTTTCAACCTTGGCCGGATCAGGGTTGTAGTACCCACCCATATCAACCGGCTTGCCCTGAGCGCCGATCAACTCAGCATTGATCTTCTCCTCGTTTTCCTGCAGCTGCTTTGCAACCTTGGCAAACCGTGCGGCAAGATCGGCGTCCTTGGCTTGGGCCGCCAACGCCTCAGCCCAGTACATGGCCAGATAGAAGTGGCTGCCGCGGTTGTCGATCTGACCAACCTTACGGGCCGGGTTCTTGTTGTTATCCAGGAACTTAGTGTTGGCCTGGTCCAGAGTGTCAGCCAAAAGCTGCGCCTTCTCGTTCTTGAAGCTGGCTGCCAGGTGCTCCAGTGAGACCGCCAGGGCCAGGAACTCACCCAGCGAGTCCCAACGCAGGTAGCCTTCCTGGACGAACTGCTGGACGTGCTTGGGGGCCGATCCGCCGGCGCCGGTCTCGAACAGCCCGCCACCTGCCAGAAGCGGCACGATGGAGAGCATCTTGGCACTGGTGCCCAGCTCCAGGATCGGGAACAAGTCGGTCAGGTAATCCCGCAGAGCGTTGCCGGTTACGGTAATGGTATCCTTGCCCTCTTTGGCACGCTGACAGGTGAACAACATCGCATCCTCAGGGGCCATAATCCGAATATCAAGACCATTGGTGTCGTGATCTTTCAGGTACTTGTTGACCTTCTCGATCATTTGGGCGTCATGGGCGCGATTCTTATCCAACCAGAAGATAGCCGGTGCTCCAGTGGCACGGGCACGACGGACAGCCAGCTTAACCCAGTCCTGAATCGGCAGGTCTTTGGCCTGGCAACCGCGCCAGATATCGCCTGCCTCAACGTCATGCTGCATCAAGATAGCGCCAGCCTCGTCAATCACCCGCACGGTACCATCTACGGGCACCTTGAAGGTCTTGTCATGGGAGCCGTACTCTTCGGCCTTCTGAGCCATCAGGCCAACGTTGGAGGTGGACCCCATAGTGGTCGGATCAAACTGGCCGTTCTTCTTGCAGAAATCCACACAGACTTGATACCAGCGCGAATAGCAGCGGTCAGGAATCACGCACTTGACGTCGTGCAGCTTGCCGTCAGGCCCCCACATCCCACCGGAATCACGGACAACCACCGGCATGGAGGCGTCGATAATGATGTCGTTGCTGGCGTGCAGGTTGGTAATCCCTTTGTCGGAGTCAACCATGGCCAGCGGGGGCTGTTTTGCATAGACCGCCTGAATATCTGCCTCAATCTCCGCCTTCTTTGCTTCGGGCAGCTTGGCGATCTTCAGGTACAGATCGCCCATACCCAGGTCAGGATTGACGCCGATCTCCTTAAAGGTAACGGCATGCTTCTCAAAGAGATCCTTGTAATATACCTCGACAAAGTGACCGAACATGATCGGATCGGAAATCTTCATCATGGTGGCCTTCAGGTGCACCGAGAACAGCACCCCTTTGGCCTTTGCGTCATCAATCTGCTCCTGGATGAATTTGCGCAGGGCCTTGACGCTCATGAAGGTGCCGTCAAAAACCTCACCGGCCTGAAGGGGCAGCTTCTCTTTCAAAATGGTGACCTTACCGGCCTTGTCAACACATTCAATCCGGACATTACCCGCTTTTTCCATGGTAATGGATTTTTCATTCTGATAGAAATCAGACGAATTCATCCAAGATACATGGGTCTTGCTGTCGGGACTCCAGGCGCCCATCTTATGGGGATGTTTCTTCGCATATTCCTTGACTGCCTTTGCTGAACGGCGGTCAGAGTTACCTTCACGCAGCACCGGGTTAACCGCGCTGCCCAGGCACTTGGCATACCGTGCGTGCAGCTCTTTTTCGGCATCGGTCTTCGGCTCTTCAGGGTAGTCAGGCAGCTTGTAACCCTGCCCCTGCAGCTCCTTTATGGCTGCCTTCAGCTGGGGAATCGAGGCACTGACATTCGGCAGCTTGATGATATTGGCCTCAGGCTTCTGGGTAAGCTCACCCAGTTCGGCCAGGTAATCCGGCATTCTCTGCTCAGGGGTCAAATAGTCGGGAAAGTTTGCGATAATGCGACCGGCAACGGATATGTCGCGGGTCTCGACAACCACCCCGGCCGCCTTGGTAAAGGCATTGACAATGGGAAGCAGCGAATAGGTTGCCAGTGCGGGTGCTTCATCAATCTTTGACCAGATAATCTTTGCCGATTCAGTTGCCATGTTTTCTCCTTATGGTTTTCATTCAGGTAGCGGTTCATGCGGACCGTTTTCAAATATATGGAAAAACATATAAATTGCAACATAGTACAATTACAGCAGATTACCTACCCCAGGAAATCTTGTATACAGTATGCAAAAGGGTACAGGCTGTCAAGAAAAATTCGTTACCGGCTCTTCATGAAAAGAAAATAAAAACCCCTTACTTCCCACTGGTTATCACGGTCGATGACCGGCCTGCCGACGGGCCTCGACCGCCTCTTCACGGGTGTAGGTCCGGGGTATCTTCAGCACCTGCCCCGGCCAGAGTTGATACGGATCTCGCACCTGATCCCGATTTGCACGATAAATCAAAGGCCAGAGCCCGGCCTCGTTATAGATCTCCGGTCGAGCGGCGATCTGTGGCAGGGTCTCACCACGTCGAACGGAGTAACTGGCTGGACGTTCACGCACCGCGCTTCCCGCTGCTTCATTTTGCGCTGAACGCCCGCCATGGGACAAGGTCCGCTCCCGCGTCATCATCTCACGGCGTCGTTTCGCGTCAGCTGCCTGCTGACGTTGTTCCTCCAGTTCACCCCGTTGACGCTCCTCCTCCGCCTGCAGACGGGCCTTTTCCGCCTGTTGTGCCCTGTAGCGCCGCAGCTGATCCCGCAACAGCTCCCCTTGCTGCAGTGCAAGACGGTAGTTCTGGTCAGCCAACTCGGCGTTGTCCTCTACCCGGTAGATGGCCTCGCCATGTTCAAAGGTCTCACGCATGCTTCGAAAGGCATCTGGCCACAAGGTCGGGACCGGTTCAGCCGCAAGTTGTCGCATCTCCTGCTGCGCCCTGGCGCGCCAGGCCGGCGTGGTAGTGGCGCACCCTGCCACCATGACCATGACGGCCAACAGGAATATGCTGGAGATGCATCGGGGCATACTAGCTGACGCCACCTGCGGCGGCTGCGACCGCCAGCCGGACCCCCAGTTCACGCAATTGCTTGGTATCCACGGTGGATGGCGCCTCTGACATCAAACAGGTACCTCTCTGCGTCTTGGGGAAAGCGATCACGTCACGGATCGACTCCGAGGCGGTCAGCAGCATGATCAGCCGGTCCAGACCAAAGGCGATGCCGCCGTGGGGCGGCGTGCCGTATTCCAGAGCATCCAGCAGGAAACCAAACTTGGCCCGCTTCTCCTCCTCGGAATGGCCGAGCATCTTGAACATCAACGACTGGACCTGTTCCTGATGGATACGGATCGAACCGCCGCCGATTTCGTTGCCGTTCAACACCAGGTCATAGGCCTTGGCGCGGCAACGGCCGGGATCGGACTCTACAAACGCGACATCCTCATCCATCGGCGCGGTGAACGGGTGGTGCACGGCGCACCAGCGCTTGTCATCCTCGTCCCACTCGAAGAGCGGGAAGTCGGTGATCCAGACAAAACGGAACTCGTCGGGATTCGCCAGCTTGAGCAGCGAGGCCAGCTGGTTGCGCAGCTTGCCCAGCGAGTCGTTGACCACCTTAGGCTTATCGGCCACAAACAGCAGCAGGTCCCCCTCCCCGGCGCCAAAGGCCTCCTTCATGGCGGCAATCTCGGCATCGTTGAAGAATTTGGTGATCGGCGACTGCCAGCCCTCGGCGGTCACCTTGACGTAGGCCAGCCCCTTGGCGCCGTAAATGGCGACGAAGTTGGTCAACTCGTCGATCTCCTTACGGGAGAAGGTAGCGCAGCCCTTGGCGTTGATCCCCTTGATAATGCCGCCATTGGCAGCCACCTCGGCGAAGACCTTGAAACCAGAACCCTTGACGATGTCGGTCAACTCCACCAGTTCCAGACCAAAACGCAGGTCAGGGTTATCAACGCCGAACCGGCGGATCGCCTCCTGATAGGTCATGCGCTCAACCGGCAGCTGCACCTCAACCCCTTTGGCCTCCTTGAAGACGCGGGCAATAAGCCCTTCCATCACGGTGATGATGTCCTCACGGTCGATAAAGGACATCTCGCAATCGATCTGGGTGAACTCAGGCTGGCGGTCGGCACGCAGGTCTTCGTCCCGGAAACAGCGCACGATCTGGAAGTAACGGTCGAAACCGGAGATCATCAGAATCTGCTTGAAGATCTGCGGCGACTGCGGCAGGGCGTAAAACTGCCCCTGGTTGATGCGGGACGGCACCAAGAAGTCACGGGCGCCTTCCGGTGTGGACTTGGTCAGAAAGGGGGTCTCCAACTCGAGGAACCCGTTATCGGTCAGGTACTGGCGGGTCACCTGGGCCACCTTGTGCCGCATGATCAGGTTCTGCGCCAACTGCGGACGGCGCATGTCCAGATAGCGGAACTTGAGGCGGATGTTCTCATTCACCTCGCTGTGCTCATCCAGCATGAACGGCAACGCCTTGGAACGGTTGAGCAGCTTGCACTCCACCACCTGAATCTCCACCTCGCCGGTCTTCATGTTCGGGTTGACGGTCCCTTCAGGACGGGGGATAACCTTCCCCCTGATCGCCAGCACGTATTCGTTGCGCACCCCTTCGGCCACCTGATGGGCAACGGCGTTCACCTCCGGGTCAAAGACGACCTGGGCAATCCCTTCACGGTCTCGCAGGTCGATAAAGATCAGACCGCCGTGGTCGCGCCGCCGCAGCGCCCAGCCCATCAGCACCACTTCACGGCCGATATCCTTGGCTGTCAGCTGACCACAGTAGTCTGAACGTTTCCAGCTCCCCAATGTATCCATAGCAACCTCCGGCGTGTATTAATCGATCAACTGGCCGATGCTGCGCCAGCGAATATGAAATTTGTACCATGGCCCCTCGATGGACCAGTATTTGATAAAGGCAAGCCCTTTGATCTGATCCCGCCTGACAAATCCCCAGAAACGGCTGTCATAGGAACGGTCGCGGTTGTCCCCCATCACAAAATAGGAATCAGGCGGGACCGTGATCGGGCCGAAGGTATCCCGCGGGTTCTGCTCCTTGGGGATCATATCGGACTCCTTATGCACCTCATGGGGGTTCTGATAGAGCTGGCCATTTACATAGACCTTCTTGTCCTTGCCCTCCACCACATCCCCCGGCAGCCCGATCACCCGCTTGATAAAGTCCTTGCTGGGATCTTCAGGGTACTCAAAGACGATCACATCCCCCCGTCTGGGGTTACGCAACTTTAAGATCCTGGTATCCGTAAACGGGATCTGCGTCCCATAGATAAACTTGTTGACCAGCAGATGATCACCGATCAGCAGGGTATTTTCCATTGAGCCGGAAGGGATCTTGAAGGCCTGCACGATAAAGGTTCTGATGAACAGGGCCAGCAGGACGGCGATGATGATTGACTCGGCATATTCACGAAAGATACTCTTTTTATGGGGCGCCTGAACTGCCGGCGACCTCTTCGCCTCCTGGTCACCCGAGGTGGCCGATTGCTGATCGATCTGGTCTGACATGGTTTCCCTTCCTATTTGTCATCCACCTTAAGTATCGCCAGAAACGCCTCCTGGGGGAGCTCCACATTTCCGACATTTTTCATACGTTTTTTACCTTCCTTCTGTTTCTCCAACAGCTTGCGCTTACGGGTGATATCGCCGCCGTAACATTTAGCAAGCACATCCTTCCTGAGGGCCTTCACGGTTTCCCGTGCGATCACTTTGTTGCCGATGGCCGCCTGTATCGCCACCTCAAACATCTGGCGTGGGATCAGCTCCTTCATCTTGGCCACCAGATCACGCCCACGGTAGTACGACTTGTCTCGGTGTACGATCAACGACAAGGCGTCCACCACGTCACCGTTGATCATGATGTTCATCCGGACCAGGTCGCTCTGGCGGAAATCGAGATGCTCATAGTCCAGCGAGGCATACCCCTTGGTGATCGATTTCAAGCGATCGTAAAAATCCAGCACTATCTCGTTTAAGGGGAGCTCATAGATAATCATCACCCGGGTGGTGGTCAGGTATTTGATCTCCCGCTGCACCCCGCGCTTCTCTTCGCACAAGGCAAGGACACCACCCACGAATTCGTTGGGGACATGGATATGGGCCAGGATGAACGGCTCTTCCAGGTAGTCGATATACTGTGGCTCCGGCATCCGGGCCGCCGACTCGATCTCGATCAGCTCGCCGTCGGTCTTATGTACCTTGTAGACAACGGTCGGTGCGGTGGTGATCAGGTCCAGGCCGAACTCGCGCTCCAGCCGCTCCTGAATGATCTCCATATGCAAAAGGCCCAGAAAGCCGCAACGAAAGCCGAAGCCCAACGCCACGGAGGTCTCCGGTTCGTAGGAGAAGGAGGAATCGTTCAGCTTCAGCTTGGCCAGGGCGTCACGCAACTGCTCGTACTGGGAGGTATCGATCGGGTACAGGCCGGAGAAGACCATCGGCTTGACCTCTTTGAAGCCGCCCAATGCCTGGCCGCACTGCCGATTGAACAGCGTCACCGTATCGCCCACCTTGGCGTCGGCGACATCCTTGATACCGGCAATGACAAAACCAACCTCGCCGGCCGACAGTTGCGGCACCTCAACCATTGAGGGGGCAAACACCCCAACCTTCAAGGCCTCGTAACTGCGTCCGGTGGACATCAGCAGGACCTTGTCTCCCTTCCTGAGCGTGCCATCATACAACCGCACCAGGATGATCACCCCCTGATACTGGTCATACCAGGAGTCAAACAAGAGCGCCTTGAGTGGAGCGGCAGGATCGCCTACAGGAGGCGGGATTTTCTTGACGATCTCTTCCAGTATCTCGCGTGTGCCGATCCCCTCCTTGGCCGAGGCCAGCACGGCATCTTGGGCCGAGATGCCGATGATCTCCTCGATCTCATGTTTCACCCGCTCAGGTTCTGCCGCAGGCAGATCGATCTTGTTCAGGACCGGAAAGACTTCCAGATCAGTATCCAGGGCCAGATACACATTCGCCAGCGTCTGTGCCTCCACCCCCTGGGAGGCGTCCACCACCAGCAGACCACCTTCACAGGCGGCCAACGAACGGGATACCTCGTAGGTAAAGTCAACATGACCTGGGGTATCGATCAGGTTGAGTATGTATTCTTTGCCATCGTCAGCAACATAGCGCAATCGTACGGTCTGGGCCTTTATAGTGATACCCCGTTCCCGCTCCAGATCCATCTTATCCAGGAACTGGTCCTGCATCTCCCTCGCCGTCAACGCACCGGTATACTCCAGCAGCCGGTCTGCCAAGGTAGACTTGCCGTGGTCAATGTGGGCGATGATAGAAAAATTGCGAATCCCGCTGATAGCCATGAACAGTCGCCAGTCTTCAGTTAAGTACGAATGGAATTTGAAAGAATAATGAACAAGTCCATTAAAGTAAAGCGAATTCAGGCATTAAGCCACTAAAAAGCCCCTCTCGGAAGAGAGGGGCTGGTGCTTTTTGATTGGTGCCGAAGACGAGACTCGAACTCGTACAGGCTTTCGCCCGCCACCCCCTCAAGATGGTGTGTCTACCAATTCCACCACTTCGGCACAGGGATTGCATTTTTATCAGACGGACAACCTAAAGATCAAGCAAAACCTTGTCTATTTTGCCGAAACCGGAGCAGGTGATTGAACAGGCACGCCTGGGGCCCCGACAGGAACCGCAGAGGCAGGTTTCTGGACAACTCGCCCAGACATGATGGTCGAGCTTGAGGCATGGCCCGACATATAGGCCAATGTCAGCGAGGTCAACATAAATATCACCGCTGCGGCCGTAGTCAGCTTGGTCATAAAATTGCCACCACCACTGGCGCCAAACACCGACTGGCTGCCACCACCACCGAACGAGGCGCCCATCTCCGCCCCCTTGCCGGATTGCAGCAGCACCACACCAATGATGAGCAGACAGATGAACAGATGTACTATGGATAACAGGGTTATCATCAGCCCCCCCTTTTTTATGCATCAAAGAGAAATTTTATAGCACAACTGGCAGCCACCTGTAAAGCGACAAGTTAAACATGGAAACCAACAATCTTGGCGAAAGAATCCGCCTTGAGGCTTGCCCCCCCCACCAGTGCGCCATCGATATCAGGCTGGGACATCAAGCCTGCAACGTTCTCCGGTTTTACGCTGCCACCATAGACAATACGGGTAGTATCGGCTTCGGACTGACTATACAGACGGGCCAGCAAGTTACGGATGAAGGCATGCACCTCCTGAGCTTGCTCAACCGTGGCGGTTTTGCCGGTACCTATGGCCCACACCGGTTCATAGGCAATGACGATATGCCGGAGCAGGTCATCGGATATTCCCTCCAGCCCTCCTCTCACCTGTGCCTCAAGCACCGTAAAGGTAGCGTCCGCTTCGCGCTGCACAAGAGTTTCTCCGACACACATCAATACGGTCAGCCCGGCAGCCACGGCTGCTTGCGTCTTGCGATTTACCGTCGCATCCGTTTCAGCAAAGTACTGACGCCGTTCTGAATGACCAATAATGACATGGCTGCAACCGGCGTCCTTCAAGAGCTGGGGGGATACCTCTCCGGTGAAGGCCCCCTCTGGCTCCCAATAGCAATCCTGGGCTGCCACCCTGATCGGGCTACCTGCCGCTGCAGCGGAAACGCTGCTAATCGCCGTAAAGACAGGGGCCACCACAATCTCAACGTCCCGTATCTCTCCTATAAGCGGCTTGAGTTCGTTAATCAGGCCGGTGGCCTCGGAAAGTGTTTTAAATAATTTCCAGTTGCCCACAATCAATGGTATCCGCACAGGTGCCCCCTATTTTTTCACGTCCAACGCCTTGACCCCGGGCAAAATCTTGCCTTCCAACAGCTCAAGGAAAGCGCCACCGCCAGTGGAAATGTAGCTTACCTGACTGGCCACACCGGCCTTATTGACCGCCGCGTCGGTATCGCCACCGCCGATCACGGTGGTGGCATAGCAGTTGGCAACCGCCTCCGCCACCGCGAAGGTACCGCGGGAGAAGGCGTCCATCTCGAACACCCCCATCGGGCCGTTCCAGATGACTGTTTTGGCGTCACGAAGGGTCTCGGCAAACAGTGTCGCCGACGCAGGACCGATATCCAAAGCCATCCACCCTTCCGGTATCTCCTGCACGGTGGTAACGAAATTGGTGGCGTTGGCCTCAAAGGCGTTGGCCACCACACAGTCCACCGGCAGATAGAAGGTGACCCCCCTCTTCTTGGCCTTGTCCATGATCTTCTTTGCGGTCGAGATCAGCTCATCCTCCACCAGTGACTTGCCGACGCTGTAGCCTAAGGCCTTAAGAAAGGTGAAGGCCATGCCGCCGCCGATCACAATCTTGTCCACCTTGTTGACTAAGGTCTCCAGCACCTCCAGCTTGCCGGAGACCTTGGCGCCCCCCAGCATTGCCACCAGCGGGCGTACCGGATTACTCATCGCCTTATCAAAAAAGGTCATCTCGTTTTTCATCAGAAAACCGGCGGCAATCGTGGGGATAATCTTGGTAATCGCCTCCACCGAGGCATGGGCCCGGTGGGATACGGCAAAGGCGTCGTTGACGTAGATCTCGCACCCGTTTACCAGCTGCTCGGCAAAAGCTGGATCATTCTTTTCTTCACCTGGGTAAAAACGGACATTCTCAAGCATCA
This sequence comes from Deltaproteobacteria bacterium, assembly GCA_021778115.1. Lineage (GTDB taxonomy): Bacteria > Desulfobacterota > Desulfuromonadia > Geobacterales > Pseudopelobacteraceae > Trichlorobacter. Next base: position 5,584 of record JAJYCS010000041.1, on the reverse strand, counting down.
CCAGATCACCCGGCTTCATGGCGTCAGTCAGCTTATCCACCTCCGGGCCGAAGCAATCCGGCGCCTGCGCAACCTTTTTCCCCAGCAGCTGTGCCAGCCGTTTAGCCGTCGGCGCCATGCTATACTTGGATTTCTTCTCCCCCTTGGGACGCCCCAGATGTGATGCCAATACCACCTTGGCCCCTTGCTCCACCAGATACCGGATGGTCGGCACCGCACCCGCTATTCGAGTATCCTCGGTGATAGCCCCCTTCTCATCCTGAGGGACGTTAAAGTCGACACGGACGAACACCTTTTTGCCCTTGAGATCTTTTACTTGATCGATATAGCGAATCGGCATGATCACTCCTCCCGAAGGTAACCATCTCAAAAAAAGGGGGAGCGACGCTCCCCCCTCATCTCTATCGTTTATTTTTTGCTCGCCATCAGGCGCATCAGGTCCAGCAAACGATGGGAAAAACCACTCTCATTGTCATACCAGGCGAGTACCTTGGCCATAGTGCCATCCATCACCTTGGTGCAGGCTGCATCAACTATTGACGAAAGTGGATTGCCATTAAAATCAACCGATACCAACGGCGTCACCTCATAACCAAGAATGCCTTTCAAGGCGCCCCTGGATGCCTTTTTCAGAGCTGCATTTATCTTCTCGGCATCCACCTTTTGGCTGAGGGTCACCACAAGATCGACCACCGAAACATTAGGGGTGGGAACCCTGATCGACATACCATCCAACTTCCCCTTTAATTCGGGGAGCACTAACGCCACCGCCTTTGCCGCTCCGGTGGTGGTGGGTATCATAGAGATGGCCCCTGCACGAGCCCGACGCAGGTCTTTATGGGGAAGATCCAGAATACGTTGATCGTTGGTGTATGAATGCACCGTAGTCATCAATCCCCTTTCAATTCCGAAGGAGTCGAGAAGGACCTTGGCCACCGGCGCGAGACAGTTGGTGGTACAGGAGGCGTTTGAAATAATGTTGTGCTGCCTGGGATCATAGAGGTGGTGGTTTACCCCCATGACGATGGTAATATCCTCATTCGTTGCCGGAGCTGAAATAATCACCTTCTTGGCACCGGCCTTCAGGTGCAATTCGGCCTTGGCTCGATCCGTAAAAAGACCGGTAGATTCGAGGACCAGATCAACCTTCTCCTTTTTCCAGGGCAATTCTTCGGGATTTTTGAGCGCCAGTATCCGAATGGACTTGCCGTTGATGATCAACTGGTCATCTTTGGCCTCCACGTTGCCGGGAAAAATGCCATGGACTGAGTCATACTTGAACAGATGCGCCAGCGTTGTCGCTGAGGTCAGGTCGTTAATGGCAACAAATTCGATATCCTTGTCCCTGCAAGCCGCCCTGAGCACCATCCTGCCGATACGTCCGAAGCCGTTGATCGCAACGCGCAATGCCATTACCGTATCCTCCCGGAAGTAAATTAATGTGATGACTCCAGGTAATCTGCCACCTGTCGCCATACCGGATAGGTATAATAATAGATAATCATGAATCGTCAACCGTAAAGTACCTCTGAAACCAGTATGGACGAGGCCGATGTGGGTATCTGGACTTGAAATATCACACCATCGTGATATTATTTTAAGATTAAAGTAACGGTGAGACCGTGCCAAAATCCCTTGAACATAAAATCATCCTTTTCGCATTCATTATCCTCTCGTTGACCACCCTGGCCACTGCGGGGGTAAATATAGCGGGTTTTCGGCACGACTACATTCAGGCACAGATACTGCGCAATCAAAGCATCGGCCAGGCGATGAAATCTTCGGTTGAGAAGGTGCTGGTTCTGGGGATTGCCCTCCGGGACATCCCTGGCCTCGATGAGAAATGCAGAGATGTGGTCCTTGCCAATCCCGAGATTACCTATGCGGTGATCACAACAAGGGATGGGCATGTGGGACACAGCAGTGACCCCGCCTTTGCAGAGATTCGCCTTCCCGTAAATCCGCACACGCAAGCCTCGTACACAACACAGTTACAGATGGGCGCACAGCAGTTCTACGACACCGCAACTGCTGTTCGCTCATATGACGGTTCCATAGCCGGATATATCCATATCGGCCTACCCACCGCCAATGTTACGCACAAGGTGTACAGCATGGCGCTCAAATCGGGGGCGGTCTTTGTTGTCTTTCTTTCATTCTCATTCGCCTCTGTCATCTTCTTTGTCAAACGCTGCATCAGTACACCGATTGCAGCACTGCTCACCGGGGTTAAAGCCGTTGCCAGAGGTGATTTCAAAATCAGCCTTCCACCCCTGGCAACCAACGAATTCAAGGAATTAGGAGATAAAATAGAAGTAATGGCCATTGCACTGGCCAGCCGTGACGCAGAACTGCGCAACAACTATACAGAACTGGCAGCGACCCATGACCAGTTACGTCACTCATTTAAAAAATTGGAAGAGCTCAGTGGAGAGCTTGAAAAATCTAAAGAGCTCTACAAGACACTACTTGAAGATGCGGGCGATGCTATCATCGTTCTCGACCAAAATGAAACAGTTGCTATCGTCAACAAAAAGGCCGAGGAATTCCTCGGTTATAGCGTGGATGACTTGCTGGATAAACATATTTCAGCAATCCTGATACTCCTGCATGCGGAAAACATACAACATATCCTCCAGGTAATCCAGGCGGCAAGAAGTGGCCAACCGGTGGCTGAAGAGATTACCATCGCCACCAAGCAGCAGACCCAGGTAATCGGTCAACTCCATATAGGCTGTATCCGCACCGGAGAGAAAACACTGCTGCAAGTCATCATCCGCGACGTCACCCGTGAGCGGGAGTTGATGAACAATCTTGAGCGCAGCGCCTCTGAACTGACCCATCTGAATCAAATGAAAGATTCCTTTCTGGGTATGGCCTCACATGAGCTCAAGACCCCACTTACCGTCATTATGGGCTACACCGAGCTGTTATCACAGGATATGGTGGGTGACGACCTCTCTCCAACGGTATCTGAAATGCTGCAGCACATCTCAACCGCTGCCCTACGCCTGAACAGCATTGTCCGAGATATGATTGACGTTTCAATGATCGATCGGAAAAAAATGGCTTTAAAGCTGGAGCCCATTGAAATGAACCAGCTTATCGAACAGGCGGTTGATGAACAACGGCTCTTCTTTGTCATGCGTAAACAGACCGTTAAGTTCAGCCTTGAGCATACGCTGCCTACGCTGCACGGGGATAGAAGCCGACTGATGCAGTTATTAGCCAATCTGATTAACAATGCCATCAAATTCACCCCAGACGCCGGCGTTATCTCGGTCTCAAGCCGTACGCGTGACCTGCTACGCAGCAAACAACATCCACTGACAGAGGCAACACCGCCACTCCTGCATATCGGTCGTAAACCACACCGTTATATCGAAATAGCCATCAACGACACCGGTATCGGTATTGATAAAGAGGAACAGCTTCGCATTTTTGACAAATTTTATGAGGCAGGCAACATTGAGGAACACAGTTCCGGTACGGTTGCCTTCAAATCACGCGGCGCCGGTCTTGGTCTTGCCATAGCCAGGGGGGTGGTTGAGATGCACGGTGGCGATATCTGGGTTGAGTCACCTGGATATGACCCCCTCCTCAGCCCAGGTTCAACATTTTTTATACTTTTACCTCTTGACCCCCTGAAAGGTGATGGTACGATTGATTACATGCAGTTGTAGCCATCACGGCACACGCCATACACAAAGGGAGGCTCGTATCCAATGGCACTCAAAAGAAACACGAAGCAGACCGAGAACAAGGCCGTAGCGAAAGCTAAGAGGTCTACCGAGAAAACATCTGTAACGCCACCTGCAACTGCCAGAACTCCTACTAAAAGGGCAGCAAAAACCAAACATACGGAGCAACTCACTGGAGAACAGCTGGTAGTGGAAAACCTGGCAACGCTTTCTTCAGTCGTTCGTTCACTCAGCGAAACATTGGATGTTCTAGTACAGAAAGTAGAAAACATGGCGTATCATCTGATCGCAACAGAGGAAACCCTTGCCGAGGTTATCGCCAATACCGGCGTAGATCTAGCCGCAGTCAACAATCGAATTCGCACAAAGATTGCAAAAGGCACTGACCAGACCGGCGATCCAAGCCGCGCTATTGATGTTGCAGCTGCCATGGCCTCGCCTGCCCCCAAGATGCGTAGCTAATTCATTCCACAGGTCACAACCACAGCAGGGGCAGCACACAAGCCGCCCCTGCTGCACGAAGGAAATCTCACACCATGTTTCCGGCTGCGGTAATTTTTGACTTTGACGGCGTCATCGTCGACACTGAACCCCTCCATTATCAGGCATTCCAGAAAATCCTCCAACCGCATCATCTCGATTTCAGCTGGGATTCATACATCGCTATCTACATGGGCTATGATGATCGCGATGCATTCCGGGAAGTATTCAAAGCAGCGGGTAGACCTTTAGCAGAAAATGAGCTCCAACGGCTCATTACCCAAAAAGCGATGATATTCCAAGAAATCATAACCTCAAGCATCATCCCGTATCCAGGTGTAGTTGATTTAATCCAAAACCTTCACAGGCAAGGGTTGCCACTTGCCATCTGCAGCGGGGCCCTACGCAGCGACATCCTGCCGATCATTGAGCAACTTGGTGTTGCCAACTGTTTTTCGCACATTGTAACGGCAGACGATGTGCCGCACAGCAAGCCTGATCCCACCTCCTACCGCATTGCTGCGGAACAGTTGATCGCGGCCTTCCCGGAAAAACTCACGAATACAGATCTAGTTGTTGCGATTGAGGACACGCCGGCCGGCATCAGTTCAGCCACCAGTGCGGGACTCAAGGTTATTGCTGTTACCAACAGCTACCCTGCAGGCCACCTGCAGCAGGCCAACCGCATTGTAATGTCCCTTGAGGAGCTACAAAACAGCGACTGGTTATGACCAATCAAAACCTTTCCTTTGTTTCAAACGCAAATGCCCCGTCTGGCTCAAGCCTGACGGGGCGTTTGTTGATTAATTCTGGCGGCGACCTACTTTCCCACACAGCTACCCGTGCAGTATCATCGGCCCTGAGGGACTTAACTTCCGTGTTCGGGATGGGAACGGGTGTGACCCCCTCGGCATAGCCACCAGAAATCTTTTCGGCTTCGTCTGTGGCGCATCTGCTTCGTTGCCTCGTCGCAGCTGCATCTACAGCCTGTGCCGTTAACATTCGGAGTTGGTACTCCTAATTTCAATTGCATGTTGGAGTTGTTGTCTTAGACTTAGTTTTACGCTTCGATTGATTAATTTATGGGCTTAGGGGGTGGGGTTACCACCCCCCAGCCTAATTTTTTATGGTCAAGCCTCACGGCCGATTAGTACCGGTCAGCTGAATGCATTGCTGCACTTACACACCCGGCCTATCAACGTTGTGGTCTACAACGGGCCTTTAGGGACTCGCGTCCAGGGATACCTAATCTTGAAGGAGGCTTCCCGCTTAGATGCTTTCAGCGGTTATCCGTTCCGTACATAGCTACCCAGCGACTGCCACTGGCGTGACAACTGGAACACTAGAGGTACGTCCATCCCGGTCCTCTCGTACTAAGGACAGCTCTTCTCAAGTATCCTGCG
>JAJYCS010000098.1 GCA_021778115.1 Deltaproteobacteria bacterium | reverse complement strand
ATTCAGGGCCAGGAGGTTGGTTTGGTCGGCGATATCCTCGATGGTGCCGACGATGGCGCCGATCTGGTCGGAGCGGGCGCCTAATCCCTCGACACTGGCGGCGGTCCGTTTCACCAGATCAGCTATCTGTTCCATCACCTGCAGGGTCTTCTGCACCACCTGTGAACCGGTCTCGGCCCGTTCGGTAGCCTTCTCAGCGCTTTGTGAGGCCATGGTGCAGTTGCGGGCGATATCGGAGGAGGTGGCGGCCATTTCCTCGCTGGCCGTGGCCACCGACACGGTCTGGGCCGCCATGGCCCGCGCATCCTGGGCCAGCAGGTCAGCAGAGGTTTGAAACTGGCTTGACGAGATGGTGACCTGGGTACTGGCAGCGATCACCTTGACCACCACCTCATGGATCTTCTCCGCAAAAAGGTTGAAGGAGCGGGCGACCTCCCCGATCTCGTCCCCACGTCCGGCCTCCAGCCGTTGGGCCAGATCCCCATCCCCTTGTGAGATCTCATGCAGCACAGCCACCAGGCCTTTGAGCGGTCTGGTGATGCCGGCCGTGATCAGCAGTCCCAGAGCCAGCGCCAGCAGGGCAAGGGCGCCGGTGAGGATACCGGTGACGATAAGGGCATGTCGGGATTGCTCCGCCTTCTGGCTGACCTGTTGGGAGAGGCGGTCGGCCAGTGTCTCCTCCATCCCCTTCAGGAGGTCGATCTTAGCGGTGATGGTGGTAAACCAGCTCTCCGGCGTGATAGCGAAGCCGCCTCCGACTCCCCTCGCCAACACGGTGGCGAGCATCGCAGCGGTCTGTTGCATGGCCGGCGCGTTCGCAACCTGCTCCCGATACGCGGCAACCAGCGCTGGGTCGGCGTAGCGCAGGAAATTACCCTGATGGAGGTCTGCCGCGGCAGCAAGGCGCACCACCTGCTGATAGGCGGTAGTATCGCAGCTGTTGTCCGTCAGTATGCCGTTTACGGCTGCCCGTAACTGGCCGTTCGCCTCTTTCATGGCCTGAAACGCGGTGTAACCGAACGCCCTGAGGGCGATGGCCGGGTCCGCCGCATCACTGACCACCGTATAGGAGATGTTCAGGTAGGTGGCGATCAGGTTGCTGTAGAAGCCGACCGCCGTCCGGCCGTCCAGGGTGAGGCTGTCCACCGCTGACCGGGTGGCGGCCAACTTCTCTGCCTGTCCTGCAGCGGTCTCCAGGATGCTCTGCAGTGGGGCCGTCCGGTCTCCCTGTCTGGTCACCGTTGCCTGGAATTTTTGCAGCGCAGCATCAACCACCTGGCGCTGTTTTGCCAACGCATCCTTGAACTTCTCCCCCTTCGAGGCGAGAAGCCCTGCGGTGAGGCCCCGTTCCTTCTGTAATTCGTGGATCAGGCCCCCTGATGCGGTGGAAACGGTAATCATGGCCTGGGTTGCCCGCATGGCGTCAAGCTGCGCAATAGCGCCTCTGAGTGTGATGGTGGCGAAGAAGAGCATGCCGATGATCGGTACTGTCAGGACCAGCAACAGTTTTGGCCCCATCTTGACGTTGTTGAACATGGAAGACGCTCCTTGGCGGTGGGTGGACCTCTCTGCGTCGTTTTCACGAGTATGCGGCATGTTTTCCTGATGTCAATTGTGTAAACAACTACAAACAAAAACGGCGTCACGGAGAGGTGACGCCGTTGCAGGCAGTGGTGTTGGCAGGGGTTACTAGCCTTCGGTCAGGACATGCTCATCGTAGAGGGCCTCAATCTTGCGGCGATGTCCTAACTCCACCTCGGCAAAGGCCAGCAGGGTTTTCTGCAGTTTGGTGTCCTCGGTCATGCCAGCGGCCGCTTTGTACAGCTGGTAGGCGCTCTCTTCGGTCTTCAGTGCATAGGTGAGGATCTCCTGGTAGGACATCTGGGGATGGAACGGCACCTCTTTCAGGTATTGGCCGATGGTGGCTTCGGGCAGCTTGCAGACCTTGAGCTCGTCCAGCTTGTCCGGATCAACCCGGACAAAGACATCCCGATGGGCGGCCTCCTCGGCGGCCAATTCCTCGAACATCTTGCGAGCTGCCGGACTTACCGTCAATTCCGCTGCACGGGTGTACAGCTGATAGGCATCTTCTTCCCGCTCCACCGCGTAGTCCACCACCTCTTGCAACGACAGAAAACTCATGCGCATTCCTCCTTGGTTGAAAATTCATTCAGATAGGCCAGTACCTGGGCCGGGTGCTGATCGGCCTTGGCCACTTTGGTCCAGTGCTTCCGCACAATACCGTCAGGGCAGATCAGGACCGTCGAGCGGATTACCCCTGATACGGTCTTGCCGTACAGCGTCTTTTCGCCGTATGCCTGGTAGGCCTTCATCATGGCTGCGTCAGGGTCCGATAGCAGTACCATGTTCAGCTCATGGTTGGCGATGAATTTTTCATGGGAGCTGAGGGTGTCTCTGCTGATCCCCAGCAGGGTGACACCGTGCCGGTCGAACTCGGGCTTCAGATCACGGAAGCCGGTAGCTTCCTTGATTCAGCCGGAGGTATTGTCCTTCGGGTAGAAAAACAGCAGCAGCCGACGGCCAGTATAGTCGGCCAAGCGGTGCCGTTGGCCATCACTCCCCTCACAGTTGAAATCCGGCGCCTTTGTGTCAATCAGTGGCATAGTAACACCCCGTATCCATGTGGATGATCCCTGTATTCTGGTTATAGCAAGCGGTCTTGAAATGTCAATCATTTGAAAATTCATATATAGCATGATGTTAATATGCTAGCGCTGACTCGCTGGTGACAGTGGGTTGACACACCGGGAAAATTTGCGACAATGGGGACCATGACGAGCTATGGGATGACACAAACGCTGGGGGCGGCCCCATCGCGTCCATTGTATGGAGGGGCGTAGCATGCGTCGCGTCTTGATACGCGCCTTCCGTTATCAGTGGGGGCTGCTGTTCCTGGCCTTCTTTTTGCTGGGCGGCGCTGTGGTGCACAACCTCTACAAGATCCATCGCGATATCATCCGCGGTGAAAGCCATCGTCTCCGGACCCAGGCCCGGGTGATAACTGCCAATCTGGCAAGTCAGATCGAGGCTGCCGACCGGGTCCTCAGGTTTCTCCGGGCCGATCTGCAGGGGCTGCCCTCCTCTGCATGGAATACGGTGGTTGAAGAAAAGCGGATGATGCTGTTTGCGGAGGTGATCCCCGGCATCAGGATGCTCAATGTCCTCGACCGCAGGGGGAGGGTGCGTCTCTCAAGCAGGAAGGAGCTGCTTGGATCGGATCTGAGCAGACGAGACTATTTCAGAAAGGCCCGGTTTCAGAAGGTCGACACGTTGGCCCTCTCCCCCCCCTTTAAGACCGTGCTCGGCTGTTGGGGGATGAACCTGATCAGGGTAATGCCCGGGCCGAACGGCCAGTTTGGCGGCATCATCAGCGCCACCTTGGACCCCGATTACTTCGAGACGGTGCTGCAATCGGTCAACTATAGCCCCGATATGCAGACCGCCATTATCCATGGAACCGGTATCCTGTTCAGCATGGCCCCGGAACGCCCTGATCTGATCGGGAAGAATCTGTCCTTGCCGGGTACCTTTTTTACGCGGCACCAGGCCAGCGGCGCCGTTGAAAATGTCTTTACCGGCAGGTTTTATGCCACCAACGACAAACGGATGGTGGCGCTGAGGACCTTCGCCTCGGATCGTGTGCAGCTGGACAAGCCGTTGGTAGTGATTGCAGGCCGGAAGCTGTCAGCCATCGTCGCCGATTGGCGTCGGCATGCCCTCGACCAGGCGGCCACCTTCATCCTTATCTGCCTGCTCTCGGTGCTGGCCCTGCTGATCTATCAGCGCCGGCGCCGGGTGCAGGTGCTGCAGGAGGAGAAGACCGCTGCCCATCTGCGCAAGCTGACCCTGGGGATCGAGAACAGCGCCAACGGGGTGTTGATCACCGATCTGCAGGGTACCATTGAGTATGTCAACCGCAAGTTTACCCAGGTGACCGGTTTTGCCTCAGACGAGGCGGTTGGCTGCAATCCCCGGATACTCAAATCTGATGCCACCCCCCCGGAGGTGTTTGCCGACCTCTGGAAGACCATCCTGGGAGGGTCCGAATGGCGTGGTGAGCTTCTCAACCGTCGCAAGAACGGCGAGGTCTACTGGTCGGTCGCCTCCATCAGCCCCCTGCGCGACGAACAGGGGAACATTACGCACTTCATCGCCAACGTGGAGGATATCAACGATCGCAAGAACGCTGAGGCCACCATAGAACACCTGGCCTATTACGACCCCCTGACCGATCTGCCAAATCGGCGGATGCTCCATGACCGCCTGGGACTGGCCATGAAACGAAGCCAGCGTCAAGGAGTCGGCATGGCGCTGCTCTATCTTGACCTTGACGGTTTCAAGCATGTGAACGACAGCCTCGGCCATCCCGCCGGGGACCGGCTGTTGCGGGAGATGTCCGTCAGGTATCAGGGACTGCTGCGGGATGACGATCTGGTCTGTCGTCTG
>JAJYCS010000097.1 GCA_021778115.1 Deltaproteobacteria bacterium | reverse complement strand
GGTCACCAGGTTGAAGAGCACCTGTTGGATCAGGGTGGCGTCGGCGGTGACCGGGAGCGGGCTTTGGTCAAGCTGCAGTGCAAGCTGCATCGGTTTTTGAAGCAGATTGCGTGCCAGCGGCGCGGTCTCCCGCACCAGATCGTTTAAGTCAAGGGGATGGGGGAGGATGGCCTGGCGCCGTGCAAAGGCCAGCATGGAGTGGGTCAGATTGACCCCCCGCTCCACCGCCTTGACGATCTCGGCCAGCCGGGAGTTCAGCTGTTCGTTGGGGGTGGCGCTCATCATCTGCACCAGCTGGGCATTGCCGGAGATCACCTGCATGATGTTGTTGAAGTCGTGGGCCACCCCGCTGGCCAGCTGGCCGATGGCCTCCATCTTCTGGGCATGGCGCAGCTCCTCTTCGAGGCGGCGGCGGTCGGTGATGTCGAAGAAGGTGCTGATGGCGCCGATGATCCGGCCCTCCTCCATGATCGGGCGGCAGGTGTAGGAGACCGGCAGCGGGCTGCCATCCTTGCGCCAGAGTAGTTCGTCCTCCACCCGTTGGGTGGCGCCGGTGGTCAGGGTCTGATGAATCGGGCAGTCGTGGGTCGGGTAGGGGGTGGTGTCCGGCCGGGTGTGGTGGATCAGCGGGTGCATCTGCCGCCCCAGCAGTTCGGCCGGGTCGGCATACCCCAAGAGCTGGGCGCAGGCCCGGTTGGCCATGATGCAGCGGTCCTCCCGGTCTACGGCGTAGATCCCCTCAAGGGTGGAGTTGAGGAGAAGCTCAATTTTGTGGAGCTGCAGCCGGTTCAGTTCCTCCGTCTGGAGGCGTCTCAGCTGGAGCCGCGCCCCGTACCAGGCGACGAACAGCGCTACAGTGGTGGCGATGAGGATGACGGTCCAGGCCGATTGCTGCTGATGCCGGTCAAGGACGGCCACCAGTTGGGGCAGGCGCTCTGTCTGGGCCGGGGTAAGCAGGCCGGTGTCGCGCAGCAGCTGCAGATGACTGTGCTGTTCAAGCTGCAGGAGGATGAGCGCGGTGATGAGGATGAACAGGGCAAGGGGGAGGAATCGTTCAAGGAAGAGGCGTATCAGGGACGGGAGTTTCGACATGGGATACCATAGCTTTTCAGTCAGGATGGCGTCGGGGCGCTTTGATGATATATACCTCGGCTTTTGGAGAAATCAAGGGTGGGGCAACCTGAGCGTAAAACAGGCCCCCTGGCCGGGACTGCTGGTGACGGTGAGGCTGCCGCCGTGTTCCTCAACGATCCGTTTGGTGATGGAGAGTCCCAGGCCGGTACCGGCCCCCTTGCGGGTAAAGAACGGTTCGAAGACCAGTTCCAGGTCTTCCGGCGCTATGCCGGGACCGCTGTCGGCCACGATGATGAGGTTCCAGAAGGCGTCGTGACGTAGCGTCATGGTGAGGCTGCCCCCGGTGAGCATCGCCTCAAGGGCGTTTTTAACCAGGTTAAGCAGGGCCTGCTGCAGTTTCTCGGCGTCAAAGCGGCAGACCGGCAGCGGTTCTTGCTGGACCACGGTGAGCCTGACCCCCTGGCGTTCGCATTGCCGGCGCACCAACAGTACCAGTCCATCCACAACGGTGGTCAGATCGCCGCTGCGCAACTCGGCACGGGGGGGGGCGGCAAAGGAGAGAAGGGCGGTGATCAGGCGTTCCATCCGTTCGATCTCCTCCAGGGCCTTGCGCACGAGTTCACGCTCCTTTGGCAGCAGGTCGGCGCGGTCGTGCAGGTCGTCCAGCAGCAGCGAGATCCCGGTGAGGGGGTTGCGGATCTCATGGGCGATCCCCGCAGCCAGCTTGCCCAGTGAGGCCAGCCGGTCCAGGCGGAGGGTCTCCTCCCGCAGCTCCTCCCGGACGGTCTCGTCCCGCAGGGTGACGGTCAGCCCCCGTTCTCCATGGCGGCTGATCGGGAAGAGCCCCACGTCGTAATGTCTGCTCCTCCCCCCCTGGAGGATCTGCAACGATTCACGGCCGTAGCCGGTCCCGTCGGCCATGACCCGGCCGATCCGCTCACAGAGATCGCCCCAGTCCGCAAAGAGGTCGGTGTAACGGCTCCCCAGGGGCCAGTGCCGCCCCAGAAAACGGTCCACTGTGCTGTTGGAGGAGGTGAGGGTGCCGTCGGGGGCGAAGGTAGTGATGGCGCTGGAGATGCTCTCCAGGATGCTCTCCTTGAAGTTCCGCTCCTCCAGGATCTCCTTGCGGGACTCCCGTAACTGGTCGAGGGTGGTGGTGAGGCTCTGCTTGCGCAGCTCCAGTTCCGCCACCATGGCGTTGAAGGCCAGGGCCAGATCGGCCAGCTCGTCGCTGCCGGTGACCAGCACCCGGGTCCCGGTGGCGCCGCCGGCCATCCGGCGGGCGCTGTCGTGCAGCCGCTGAACCGGCTTGGTGATGCCGCGGGCCAGCAGCCATGCCGCCAGGGCGGCCAGCAGGGCGGCCAGTGAGAGGATCAGGAGGCTACGGCTGCGGTAGGCCTTGAGCTGGCGGCTGATCAGTTGGCTGCCGGCCAGGGCCTGCTGCTGGAATGTGGTGGCCTGGTAGCCGATGGTGACCCCGCCGAAGATGCCGTACCGTCTGTAGGAGCCGTGATCGTAGAGTATCGGGGCGTAGGCCATGATCTTGCGCGCCCCCCCCACGTTGGTCAGGGTAACCACACCGGACAGGTGTCTGCGCACCTGTTGCAGTACTTTGGGGTAGTTGGGATGGACAAAACCGGCGGTCCCCAGATTAAACGGTATGTCACCCCGCTGGATCGCCCCGGGGGATGAGTGTTTGGTGTAGGGGGGGAGCAGCCGCCCATGGCGGTCCAGGCCCCGGATATCCCACAGTTTCGGGTGGGTGATGATCCACCCTTCGTCATCAAACAGGAAAGCGTAGTTGCCGCTCTCGTAGCTTGGCGCCCTGGTGACGAAGCCGGGGCCGGGATCGATATGCTGGGTGAACTCCATCAGGTGGCGGTGGTCGAGGGAGAGGACCAGGGCGCCGTCAAAGCGGTCCGATGGGGTGAACAGGGGAGTTCCGAAGCGGAGCACCCCGGTATACTGTCTGCCGGCGGCCTGTTCGGCGCTGGAGAGATGCCTGCCGGTGACGTGGGAGAGGTAGATCTGCCCTGGCCTGAGGGCGCGTATCCTGCTGAAATAGGTCTCGTTGCCGTACTCAGTGTCGTTGGGACGGGCGACGTTCCTGAGGGCACGGGGGGGGAGGAATCTGCCGTCACGGATCACCAGCTGTTCCTGGCCGTCGGCCCCCACCACCGCGATGGAGCGGTAGAGGGGGAGACGGCGCCGTATCCCATGGCGGTCCCCGGCAGGTCCCACCTCTTCCCAGACCTCGCGGTAGTTGCTGGTGTAGTAGCGCAGCAGGGTCTGGCGGTCCAGCTTCAGGCCGGCCAGAAAGAGGAGGTCGCTCTCACGTTCCCGGAGAAAGGCTGCAACGGCATCGGCAACCTGTCTGGCCCTGATCTGCAGGCCTTCGGCAGCCATCTGCTCCGAGGCGGCGCCGATCTCCACCGCCAGACGGTCCCGCATCTCCTCGACACCGGCCAAGAGTACCAGCGAGACCGCCAGCATCGGCGCCAGGGCGATCAGCAGGGTGGCGACGAGGAGTTTCCTGAAGATGGTGGGACGGAACATGGTGCGGGTACCCCGGGTCAGGAGGAACAGAGTTGCCATCGTGAACCCTTCAATGATACCGTATTCTCCCTGGAACGCCACCTGAAATGAAGGAGTGCCGATGGGCTATCGTACCGTGCGGCAGTGTGTCGCCGATCTTGAACAGCACGGAATGCTCCGCCGGATTGACTGTCCGGTTGATCCCTGTCTGGAGGCGGGGGAGATCCAGCGCAGGGTCTATCGGGCCGGTGGGCCGGCGCTGCTGTTCACCAACCCTGTCAACTGCGGTTTTCCGCTGCTGGGCAATCTGTTCGGCACCCTGGAACGGACCCGGTTTATCTTTCGGGATACCTTGCAGGTGATCGAACGGCTGGTGGCGGCCAAGATCAACCCCCTTGCGCTGCTGAAGGAACCGCTGGGCGCCCTGACGCTGCCCGCCGCCGCCTTGCACCTCCTTCCGAAGCGGGTGTCGTCAACCCGCGCCCCGGTTCTGGCCTGCAGCACCACCCTCTCCCGCCTGCCCCGGATCACCTCCTGGCCCCAGGACGGCGGACCGTTCATCACCCTGCCACAGGTCTACACGGAGCACCCGGACCGACCGGGATTCGCCGGCTCCAACCTGGGGATGTACCGGGTGCAGTTGGCGGGTAACCGCTATCAGCCAGAGGTTCAGGCAGGCCTCCACTACCAGATCCACCGTGGTATCGGGGTGCATCACGGTGCCGCGATCAGGCGGGGGGAACGGTTGCCGGTGAACATCTTTGTCGGCGGCCCTCCGGCCATGACCGTGGCGGCGGTGATGCCGTTGCCCGAGGGGAAGCCGGAGCTGGCCTTCGCCGGTCTGCTGGGGGGGCGCCGGATTGAGATGGCCCCCCTGCCGGGCCGGTTGCCGGTGGCGGCCCAGGCCGATTTCTGCATCGTCGGCTCCATCGATCCCCACGCCAC
>JAJYCS010000040.1 GCA_021778115.1 Deltaproteobacteria bacterium | reverse complement strand
AGTAATAGTGAATTGGTCATGCTGTTGGGGAAGGTGCGGATGCTGGTGTTGAAGGTCTGTACCGCACGGTTATACCGCTCCCGTGCCACGTTGATCCTGTTTTCCGTCCCTTCCAGCTGTTTCTGCAGGTCGAGGAAGTTCTGATTGGCCTTCAGGTCGGGGTATCGCTCCGCCACCACCATAAGGCGGGAGAGGGCAGAGGAGAGTTGCCCCTGATTCTGCTGGAAGGCGGCCAGGGCAGCGGGATCGTTGACCAGATCCTTGCTGAGTTGCAGGGAGCCTACCTTGGCCCGGGCCTCGGTGACCGCCTTGAGGGTGTCGGCCTCATGCTTGGCATACCCCTTAACCACCTCCACCAGGTTGGGAATCAGATCGTTGCGGCGCTGATAGGCAGATTCCACATTGCCCCAGGCCGCGTTTACGGCCTCTTCATTTGCCTGCATGCTGTTATAGCCGCAGCCCGACAGCAGGCCGAGCAGCAGTACGAGAAAAACTGCACGTAGCGCGATGCCTCTCCCCATGGTGTGAACCTCCTTTGATGCGCGTTTTGTATGGCTGGGTACGCAGCCTGCCTACGGCTGCGGATCGTTATGGCGGAACAGCAGCTTCATGGCCGTCAGGGCCAGGTTGCAGCCCAGCGGCGTGATATTGGCCAGGATCAGTGGGGTGTCGCGGATAAGCATACCGTAGATCAGCCACAATGCAACCCCTATGGTCAACAATACCGGCTGCCAGATGGAGAGGTCCCGGGCCTGTCGGCTGCGGAAGGTCTTCAACACCTGGGGCAGACTGGCCACGCTGGTGAGCAGACCGGCGGCCATGCCGATCCAGGTGGGGGTCATGGCGATTTTTTGCGGCCGTCAAAGTCGCTGGCGGCCCAGTCGACCTGGGATAACATCCCCCGGAGGATGGCAACCTCGCGGCTGTCCAGGGCAGCGCGGAAGAAGATGCGACGCAGTGAGCGCATGATATGGGCGGGGTTCTGGGGGTTGAGGAAGCCGATCCGGGCCAGGGTTGTCGCCAGATGTTTGAAGAGCCCTTCCAGCTCGGCGGATGGGGCGGTTGTACGTCCTCCAGCGACCCCGTCGGGAGCGGGCGCGTTGAACAGTTCATAGCAGAAGATCAGTACCGACTGGGCCAGGTTCAGGGAACCGCACCCGGGGTCCGAGGGGATCGTGGCCTGGAGGCTGCAGCGAGATAGTTCATCCGTGGAGAGCCCATGGGCCTCACGGCCGAAGACCAGGGCGGCAGTCCCTTCGGTGGGTTGCTGGTGCAGGAGTTGCGCGGTCTGGGGAGGCGTCAGCAGTTCCTGGCGGTATTGGCCGGTCCTGCGGGTGGTTGCCACGGAGATGGTGGTATCGGCAAGGGCTGCGTCCAGGGTCGGGTAGCACCGGGCCTGATCGAGCAGATCCCGGGCCGATACGGCGAACATGACCGCATCGGGATGCCGGTGGTCGCACCCCCCCACCAGGCGCAGACGCGATAGCCCCATGTTCTTCATGGCGCGGCAGACCATACCGATATTGCCGGGTGATTGCGGTTCCACCAGCACGATCACCACATTGTCCTGTAGTCGGCTCATCAGGAACTCCTCGAGGCATGATAGGCCCGCAGCCGGGCCAACCGGGCGCGGGCCGGCCGTGTGCGGCGCCAGGCATGGATAAAGTGCAGGGACCAGACCGTTGCCATCACCAGCATCAGGAAGAGCATCAGCCACTGCTCGTAGCGGGAGACGTCGTCCAGCAGCAGGGAGGCGCTCTTGCCGAAGAGGTAGCCGCCCGAGGCGAACAGGGTGGCCCAGGAGAGGGCGCTTACCAGGTTGAGCCAGAAAAAACGGTTGGGGTTGAGCCGGGTAAGCCCTAGAATGAGGGGCAGGACAATCCGGAGACCGTAGGTATAGCGGGAGATGAAGGCCACCAGGGAACCGTAGGTTTCTATTAACCGCAACGCCTCGCGGAATCTGCGGGCAATGACGTGGAAGTGGTGCAACAGAGCCCGGCCCTGGTACCTGCCGAGATAGAAGTAGAGCTGGTCCCCCAGAAAGGAACCGGCCCAGGAGGTGAGGATTACCCCCGGCAGGTTCAGATAGCCCTGAAAGGCCAGAAAGCCGGCAAGGATAAGGACAACCTCCCCCTCGAGCAGGGTGCCGATGAACAGGACCCAGTAACCGTGACTGGCCAGGGCCTCCTTGAGGAAGGCGTGGAGCGGCACGTCGTGTCAGACCGAGAGACGGCCGGCGATCTCTGACCGCATCAGATCCACTATTTCGGCAACCTTGGCCTCGGGGTCGAGGGTGGGGAGTGCCGCAGCGGTTGCCGCAAGGAAGGAGGAGGTCCGAGCAGGGTCCAGCAGAAGCGAACTGCCGCCGCCATCCTGCAACAGCCGGTCGATCAGCTGCCCCCCCTGACGGCTCAGGTAGGCGGTGGCGATCTCCCGCAGGTCGTCGACCACCTCCCGCAGTTGGTCATTTGCCGGCGCCGGTGGTGTGATCGGGGCCGCGGGGGCGGGGGAAACCCGTCCCGCCGCCCGTTTCCCGACAGCCTCCCAGAGTCGTTCGATATTGACGGTTTCCAGCAGGTTGTGCAGCAGAAGATCGCTTGCGGGGGGGCAGCTCCGCACCTCGACGGTCGCCCCGGGCATGGCCGCAATACGCTGCGAAGCCGTTGGCGAGGTCTCGATCTCCCGTGCCCCGTCGTGGTAAAAGCCGATCGGCAGCCCCTCCCGGTAGAAGATCATGGCATGGTGACCGTCGGCCCTGAACAGGACAGTGCCGTTTAGGGTCTGCAGCTTGAGGCGGTCAAGAAGCGCCTTCAGGTCGACGGTGCGGACCTCTTGGGGCAGTAACAGCGGATCGCCATGCAACAGGGCGTGGGTGCAGATCACCAGATCGGCGGTCATGCGGTAGATGCTCAGGGCGCCGTCACCGCTCAGGGCCGCCTCAAACAGGCTGGATATGGCCTCGAAGCCACTCTTGCGGCGCTCCCCATCCAGCAGGAGGATGCTGATGAACACCCCTCGGGCAAAGAGGGCATATGCCTCGGCCTGTTGACCGCTGTAGCTCAGATAGCCGGTAAAGCCGCCATTTCCCATCTTGGACAGCACGTCGGGCAGGTTGACCCTGGTGACGGGGAGTTGTTCGTAGAGTGGATTGGACTGTGGCAGGGTCAGCATGGGTGCTGCCATCCTCCTGAAAAATGTAGTGGCGGCGAACGGTATGGTCGTTTGAGTACTGTATTTTGCAGTTCATGTCAAAGGTTTTGCCCGATCCGCACCGGTTGTGAAACCGCTTTCTGTCCGGCCTTGACAGGCTCACCCGCTTACCTATAGTCTACAGATAAGTCTCGCAAAAGAACTGAGCGTTATCGCGTCGGGGTGTGGGTGTGACCAAAAAGGACAAACTGCTGGGTGAGGCCCAGAAGATGCTCCAGAAGGGGCAACTGGACAAGGCGATCAGGGGATACCAGGATGCTCTGGCTGAGGAGCCGGGTGACCAGCGGGTGCGCCAGCGTCTGGCCGAGTTGCTTGCCCGCGCCAATCGTCCCGAGGAGGCCCGTGCCGAGTTTGTGACCGTCGGCAACGCGCTGGCTGCCGGCGGTTTTTACCTCAAGGCGATTGCGCTCTTCAAACAGGTCGAAAAGCTCTTCCCCGAAGATGTCACCAGCATCCTGGCCCTGGCCTCGTTGAACGAGCGCCATGGCCTGACGGCCCAGGCCATGGCGGAATACCGGCGTGCCTTCGAGTGCTATGAGCGCAACGGTGATATGGCCGAGGCGGTCAAGATACTGGCCTCCATGCAGAAGGCTGATCCCCAGAACGTCAATATCCGTTTGAAACAGGCCGAGGTCCTCTATCAGTTGGGGGAGCATAATGACGCCTACCAGGTATTTACGGCCCTGGCCGGGCTTGTGGTGGAGCGTGGTGACGAGGCGTCCTTCCATCGACTGATTGCCCGTATCGGACAGCTGTTCCCGGAACGGGAGGGGGTGGCCCAATCGGTCTTGCAGGGGCAGATCGAGTCGGGAAACGCCGAACAGGCGGCCCAGTTGCTGCATGCGCTGCTCAGGCCCGATCCCCATCTGCTGTGGGTCTGGCAGCTGCTGGTGACCGCCTACGATCGCCTTGGCCACCAGGGCAAGCTTAAGGCGGTCAGTCAGCATTTCATAAAATTCTTCCCCAGGGAGCTGGCGCCACGGGAATATCTGGTCCGTTGCCTGCTGGCTGAGCAGGATGCCGAAGGCGCCCTGGGGCATCTGGAAACCGCTGAACCCGCCTTTGTAGCTGCCGGTGCTGCAGACCGGCTGAAGTCCCTCTATCTGGAACTTGAGCGGCTCCTCCCCCTCGATGTCCGGGTCCTGAAGGGGCTGATCCGTTCCTGTCGGGCCACTGGCGAGTCGGATCTGGCGGACCAGTACGGGAAAAAGATCTCATCCCTGGCTGCGCTCTCTGCCGTTCCGGCCCAACTGGGGCCGGAACACGGAGACGAACCGTTGGAACAGGCTGAGCTGCTGCTGGAGCTGGACGCGGAGGATGAACCGGTCGTCCCCATGACCGAACCTCACGGGGAGCCAGCCGCCGGTACACCGCCCCCCGTACCTGAGAGCACGCTGTACGAGATAGAGATCGAACTGGATCTGGACGCAGATGAGACCCCGGCTGCGGTGACCACGCCGTCTGCCGCACCGGTTAGTCCGGAGAACTGGTTCGAAACGGTGAGTGATATCTTTGACACGATTACCACCACGCCGGGATCGGTCAGGTATGGCGAGGGGCTCGATCATGCCGATCTGCAGTCCCATTATGACCTCGGGTTGGCCTTTCGAGAGATGGGGTTGTTTGATGAGGCGATCAATGAGTTCCGGCAGGCTGCAGACGCCCCTGACCGTCGGATGGTCTGTCTGACGCAGCAGGGGGTCTGTCTTCGCGAAAAGGGTGATCTTGTCCTGGCCGAAGGGGTCCTGCGCTCCCTTGTGACGGCGCCTGGCATCTCGCTGGAGGAGTTGAGCGTCATCAAGTACGAGTTGGCGCTGACCTGTGAGGCTGGCGGCCGTCTGGATGAGGCCGCCAGCCTCTTTACCGAGATTGAGGCGGTTAATCCGGCCTTTCGTGATGTTGCGGTCCGGTTGCGTCGGTCCGGAGAAGAGGCCGAACCGTTTGATTTTGATGATGATGACCTGCTGGGTTTCAACCTGAAGTAGGCCCCGTTCCCGCCATCGGTGGTGGGGCGTCTGCCGCCGGGCGGCGGACTATTTGAGCAGTCTATACAGATAGGCGAAGGTGCCGGAAACGGCAATGGCTGCCAGGGCTCCGGCATAGTCGAACACGTGCCGGGCAAAGCTGATGCGGCGCCAGTAGGCGTCGGAATCATCCAGCTTGAGATCGAGGTGGGCCCCTACCTGGTCAAGATCCAGTTTGAAGGCGATATTCCCCCAGAGTCGATCCCACTGAAACACCTGCAGGTAGAGCTCCGAACCCTTCCAGAGAAAGATGAGCAGAAACACCACGCCGAAGCAGATGAACGCCTTGGCGATCGACGAGTCACGGATGGCATAATATATCTTGCGGATCAGCTCCAGGTTGATGATGGTGAGAAAGACCCAGATGGCGTTTTCAACCATCTTGATGTTGCGCACCGTGAACATGCTCGGTTCCGGGTTGATGATGAGGAAGACCCAGGAGAGGGCGAGCAGCAGCACGGTGGTCAGGTAGACGGTCTCTTTACGGCCGCTGATCTCGAAGGTCCGGCAGAAGACGTAGTAGTCGAGAAAACCATGCGTTATCAACATGATGGCCACGGTCCCAATGATGTAGCTGAAGGCGGTGGTGGTAGGGGTCTGTATCAGTTTGTTCAGCAGGTAGAACTGGCTGATCAGGATCAGGAAGAATCCCACCGAGATACTGGTCCAGATCCGGGCGTTGCCCAGGCTGAAGATAAAACTGATCAGGCCGGCCAGCAGCCAGAACAGCAGCTGGATGACGTAGATGGTCGGAATACCCTGTAGCTGCTCCAACACGAGTTCCATCGTGCCCTCCGGTTTGGTAGGTTAACGTATCGTCAGGCCCGCGCCTGAGTCAGCAAGGCGGTAACCTTTTCCTTCATCTCGGCGATCTTCTTCTGGCTGATCAGGAGCTTTGCCGCCCGTTCCAGGGCGGCAAGGAGCTGATCGGCCTGCGCCTCATCCAATAGACAGCTGTTGCCACCGGCCACCGTCAGTTCTTTGTCGATGATCCCCCGGCCCACGTTTCCCACGTAGTCGACATAGATGGCCCTGACCTGGTTTTCCAGGCTGTTTACCAGGTTGAGGGACTGCATCCGGTCCTTATCCGCCAGTTCGCGGTTCAGCCGTTCCATCTCAGCCTGTTGTCGGGCCACTGCCGCGTCCCATATCTTGGGTACGTTGATGACATCCAGCAGATCGTGCGCCATCAGCTCGTCGGCACTTACCGTGGTGTACAGATCCAGTTTGGCCCTCGGATCCTGGGCCAGTTGCTGGGATTCACCCGGGGATGTATCGATATCCTGGGCACCGTCATGGAAGAAACCGAGGGGACTGCCGTCCTTATAAAAGATCATGGCTGATTTTTCATCGGTATAGATCCGCAGGCAGCCGTTCATCCGTTCATCTTTTACCCGTTCCAGGAGTGTTTTAACGTCGATCAGGGCCAACTCCTGGGAGCGGTAGAGCGCTTTACCTTGCAGGAGTGCATGCACGCACATGGTCAGATCCATGGAGAGGCGATAGACATCCAGGGTCCCGGTGGCGCTGCCGGCCATCAGGTCTGCGAGGGTGGTCATCGCCTCGAAGTCGTTCAGGGCAGGGCCCTGTACGGGAAGCAGGATGGTGCTGGCCAGTTTCCCCGACTCAAAGACCAGGATGCCGGTGGCGTCGGGGAAACTGAAGCTGGCATAGCCGGTGAAACTGCCGTTGGCCAGTTTGGTGACCACATCAGTCAGTTTGAGTTTGGCAACTGCCAGGTTTTCAAAAAGGGGATTCCCCTTGGGGAGTTGAAACATGGAAATGCCTCCAGCATGGATTCTGGGTAGGGCTGCAGCCGCGTAAGGCCGCAAGGCCGTGTAACCGTAGAACAAGTTTGCGGTATTGTCAAAAACTATCCTGTCGCGTGCATTGTGTTTTCAGGCGGGGTAATGGTTGGAGCCGGCAGGGCGTGGATGGGGGCGGTTACGGTTTTGAGGTGTCGGCGGCGATGTACCGTTTTGCCTGCTCGAGGTCACCGCAGACCTCAAAGGTGCGATTGCTGAAGGTGGAGATGAGCATCAGCGCCACCTGCTGCATGCCGGTTACTCCCACAACCGCCGATTTGATCACATGGGGTTCGTTTCCCTTGGTGAGACGTTTGAACTGTTCTATCACACCGGCGTCGAATTTGCCTCCAGTGGCTATGGTGACGGAATAGACCGATTTGGAGGGTTGTGACCTGATCTGTCGGGCACATTCCTCAATAAGGGGGGACATCTCGGCGGGCTGGCAACCGCTCACATCCAAGATGAAGATCTTCTTCCCCGCATGTTCTATAAAATGGGCTTTTTCCATGGATAGGCACCTCCATCTCCAGGTTGACACCGTCAGGGATATTGTCACACCGGAAGGGTGACAATACGGCCTCACTGTAGCATACCGGGGATGCGGAGCGTAAGTTTTTTATGGCAGGGTTACCGGAACAGGTGGCAGCGGGGACAACGGTTGTTGTCCCCGCTGCGGTGGAGGGTGGAGGGTTAGACGCGGTTTTGCTGGGCATCTACCACGGCAATGGCGGCCATTTTGACGATATCGTTTACGTCATCACCCCGCTGCAGTACATGCACCGGCCGTTTCATCCCCATCAGGATCGGACCGATGGCCTCTGCGCCACCCAGTCGGGCCAGCAGTTTGTAGGCAATGTTGCCGGCATTCAGGTCGGGGAAGATCAGGATGTTGGCCGTGGTACGCAGCTTGGAAAAGGGGTACTGGTCAAGCAGTTCCTGCACCACTGCGGTATCGGCCTGCATTTCGCCGTCAATGATCAATTCCGGCGCCCGCTCCTTCACTATCTGCACGGCACGGCGGACCTTGGCCGAGAGGGGATGCTGCACCGACCCGAAGTTGGAGAAGGAGAGCATGGCCACCCTGGGTTCGATGTCGAATACCTTGGCGTTGTTGGCCGCCAGGATGGCGGTCTCGGCGAGCTCTTCCGGCGAGGGTTCGATCTCCACGGTCGTGTCGGCCATGAAGTAGATCCCCTTCTTGAATACCAGCATGTACATGCCATGGACCGAGGTCAGGTTTTCCTGTTTGCCCACCACCTCCAGAGCGGGGCGGATCGTCTCGGGGTAGTGCGCGTCGATGCCGGACAGCATGGCGTCGGCATCTCCCATCCGGACCATCATGGCGCCAAAATGGTTGCGAGATTTGCGGCGCATGATGCGCCGCGCCTCGCTCTCGGCGATCCCCTTTCGTTGGCGCAGCCGGTACAGCTCCTGGGCGTAGGGCTCGGTGTAGTCGGATGTTTCGGTGTCCACAATCTGTACGCCGTTAAGCTCCAGTCCCAGTTCGTCGATCTTCCCGCGGATTTTTTCAGCGTTGCCGATCAGGATGGGGATGGCGATCTCCTCTTCCACCAAGACCTGTGCCGCCCGGAGGATCTTATCATTATCACCTTCGGGAAAGACGATCCGCTTCGGTTCCCCCTTGGCCTTGTTGATGATCATCCGGGTGATCTCTTTGGATTTGCCTTGGGTAGACTCGAGATGCTCCACATAGCGTGCCATATCGTCGAGCGGCTGACGGGCCACACCGCTGTCCATGGCCGCCTGGGCGATGGCAGGCGCCACATGGAGGAGGACCCTGGGATCGAACGGTTTGGGGATGATGTAGTCGCGGCCGAAGGTGAATTTCACGTTGCCGTAGGCCTTGCTCACCGAATCCGGCACGTCTTCCCGGGCCAGCCGGGCCAGTGCGTGTACCGCGGCCAGTTTCATCTGTTCGTTAATGCAGCTGGCCCTGACATCCAGGGCGCCGCGGAAGATAAAGGGGAATCCCAGGACGTTGTTGACCTGGTTGGGGTAGTCGGAACGGCCGGTGGCGATGATCACATCCCCCCGAGCGGCGCGGGCCTCGTCCGGGGTGATCTCCGGGTCGGGATTGGCCATGGCGAAGATGATCGGATTGGGGGCCATGCTGCGGACCATGTCGGCGGTGAAGGCCCCTTTGGCGGAGAGTCCGAACAGCACATCGGCCCCTTTGGCCGCCTCTTCCAGGGTTCGCAGGGGGGTATCGGCGGCAAACAGCGCCTTATAGGGGTTCATCCCCTCGGTGCGCCCCCGGTAGATGACCCCCTTGGTATCGCACATGATCAGATTGTTCGGTTTGACACCCAGGGCAATGGCCAGCTTTGCGCAGGAGTTGGCCGAGGCACCGGCACCGTTCACCACGATCCGGATCTCGCCGATCTTCTTCCCCACCAGCTCCAGGGCGTTGATCAGGGCCGCAGAGGAGATGATGGCGGTACCGTGTTGGTCGTCGTGAAAGACCGGGATCTTCATGGTCTTCTTCAGCTCTTCCTCGATATAGAAACACTCAGGCGCCTTGATGTCCTCCAGGTTGATGCCGCCGAAGGTGGGTTCCAGGAGCTGGCAGGCCTTGATGATCTCGTCTGGATTTTCGGTGTTCAGTTCAATATCAAAGACGTCGATGTCGGCAAACCGTTTGAACAGGACCCCCTTTCCTTCCATGACCGGTTTGCTTGCCTGTGCCCCCAGATTGCCCAACCCCAGCACGGCGGTGCCGTTGGAGACCACCGCCACCAGGTTCCCCTTGGCGGTGTAGGTGTAGGCGTCATCTGGATTTTTTTCGATTGCCAGGCAGGGCTCGGCAACGCCGGGGGAGTAGGCGAGGGAAAGGTCGGTGGCGGTCAAGCAGGGCTTGGTGGAGACTACCTCTATCTTGCCCTTGCGACCCATGGAGTGATATTCGAGCGCGTCTTTGATCTTTGCCATCTGTCAGTAGCCTCCGAAATTTAGTGATGATAAAAAACTTGTTGATTTGGTCAGTGAAATTGCAGTGTTATTTATTAAAACTAAATAACACTATGCCGATCCCAGCAGGGCTGTCAAGTGCAATCAGAGGGCTGGTAAAAAATTATTTTATTTTTCACCCCTTCGTAGGTTGCAGGCCAGCGGCTGCTCTACTATAAATGAAAGCATCCATAACGACCGGTAGTCGAGGGGGATGGTGTGTCTGAAACAGCATCAGGTTTTATTGGGGTTGATATCGGCGGCACCAACCTCCGTGGCGCCTTGATTGGCGCCGATGGAGAGATCGTCCATCGGTTCCGCACCCAAAGCTTGATCCATGAGGGGGTGGCACCGTTCCTGGAACGTCTGTGTGAGGGGATAGGTGGGCTGCGTGCAGCGGCCCAGTCCGACAACCTGTCGGTGGAGGCGGTTGGTGTCGCGGTCCCCGGTCTGATGGTCCGGTCCGGCGTTGTGCGTTCTTCGGTGAATATGCCGCCCCTGCAGGGGATCCCTTTGCAGGATATCCTGGCCTCCCGGCTCAAGTTGCCGGTTAGATGTGCCAATGACGCCAACCTGATTGCCCTTGGGGAGTGGCGATACGGCGCCGGGCAGGGGCTCGACTCGTTGTTGATGCTCACCATCGGCACCGGCCTGGGGAGCGGTTTGATCCTCCGCGGAGGTCTTTGGGAGGGGAGCCGTGGTTTCGCTGCTGAGTGTGGCCATCTCACCGTTGTGCCGGATGGCCATCCCTGCCCTTGCGGCAATCGGGGCTGTCTGGAACAGTACGTCTCGGCAACGGCGTTAACGCGTAAGGGGGGCGGTGTCCCCCCCGATGAGTTGGCCCGGCTGGCTCGGGGCGGCAATCATCAGGCCCAGCTGCTGTTTGAGGACCTGGGGCGGTATCTCGGGATCGCTCTGGCCGGGCTTCTGAACGTCCTCAATCTGGATGGTGTCCTGATCGGCGGCGGGGTCGCCGTCAGTTATGATCTGTTTGCATCTTCCCTCAGCCAGGAGCTCCATCGCCGTGCCTTTCCACAGGTCCTGACCGATCTCGTCCTCTGCACGGGGATGTTGGGTGATGATGCCGGCCTCCTGGGGGGGGCGCTGCTGGCGGCGTCAGGCAAATAACGAGGGGGGTGGTTTACAATGGGGTGATCAATGGTATCATTGGGATATCTGCGCGGTGGCCACGGTATGGCCTCGTTATTTCAGTGGGTTAAAAGGAGTCGCCTATGAAACGGATCTGTTTTTTGGTGATGGCGTCCCTGCTGGTGCTGGCAAGCGGCTGCGCCCAGCGAGTTGCCCGTTGCACGGCCCCTGAGGATAACCCGGCCCATCACTATCTGCGTGGGATGGATGCCTTGGAGGCCGGAAAACTGGACCTTGCCGCGGAGAAGTTTGACCGGGCGCTCTACTGTGACGAGGGCTTTTCAGCCGCCTATGGGGGGAAGGCAATGGTCGCCGCCCTACGGGCTGCGGGGCTCAGCGACCCCCGATACCGCGAGGTTGAGGCGCAACAGGCGCGGGAGGACCTTGAGAAGGCCGGCAAGCTGGCTGAAGGCGCGGCTGACCGTTTTGCCTTCCAGGTGGCTACCATCAGGGTGTTGACCGCCCTCAAGGGGAAGGAGTGGCTGGAATCGGCCGAGGATGCCTACCACAAGGCGCGTGGGCTGCAACTGGATGAACAACGGCTCCCCTACTATGAGGGGAAAGAGGCTGCTTCCTATTTCATGGGGCTCGCCTATCTGCATGCCTACGTCTTCCGCAAGGCTGAAGACAAGTTCCGTGAGACCCTCGACAGCCGCAGGATGGGCAAGTGGAATGAACCGGCTGATCTGGCCTGGAAGAAGACCTCCAAGATACTGCGGGCCATGGGGGGGATCACCGTGGGGGATGTGGGGAAGCGGATCGCCGTGCAGGATAGCGTCTCCCGTGGCGACCTGGCAGCCCTGCTGGTGGATGAGTTGAAGTTGGACAAACTGTTTGCCGGCCGGATTCCGGTCAAGTCGGAGCTTGCCGCCATGAAGGCCGAATTTACGCCGGCCGATATCCTCACCTACCCGTTCCGCGACGAGGTGATGACGATCATGAAGTGGCGGGTGCGCGGCCTGGAGCCGAAATATGACCAGACCACCAAGGCCTACCTCTTCAAACCGGACGACAAGGTGCTGCGTGGGGAGATGGCCTTTATCCTGGAGGATGTGCTGATCAAGCTGACCGGCAACGAAAGGCTGGCCACCGCCTATTTTGGCCAGGACCGTTCGCCGTTCCCCGATGTCAAGCCGACCTCTCCCTACTACAACGCTGTGTTGAATATGACCAGCCGCGGCATCATGGAGGGGGATCTCTCGGGGGAATTCCGGATCAACGAACCGGTAGACGGGGCGGAGGCGATCCTGGCGGTCCGGATGCTGCAGCAGAAGATGAACATCTACTGACGGAGACGGTATCGAACCCTACAGAGACGAGGAGGCGGTCATGAAGATGAAAGTGTTGTTGATGGGGATGGTGCTGGTGGTGATAATGGCCGCTGTGGCCCATGCCGATGAGGTTGACCTGAAATATAAGGTGGCCCGGAAGTACCTGATCGAGACCAAGCAGACCATTACGGTGACGGTGGATCAGGCATTCAAGCAGGATACGATACTGGTCATGGGGGAGGGGGTGCCGAAAAAGGGGACCTTCGGGGGGCAGAAACGCCTGACCGCCATCACGGCAGCCAAGGTCAAGGCCCAGCGGGCCCTTGCAGAGCTGCTGCATGGCGTGAATGTGGTCAGCGAGACCACCGTGCAGGATTCGGAGCTGGGGTCTGATACCATCAAGACCGTGGTGGCCGGGTTTGTCAGGGGGGCACAGGTGGTGGTGCAGGATTGGAACCCCGCCGAGGAGACCGCCCTGGTGATCCTGAAGGTCGGGATGAAGGGGCCCAAGAGTTTCGCCGCCACCATGTATGAGAAGATCCTTACTGAGCCCAAGGTCAGGCAGGAACTGGAAAAGCCGATCTTTCAGCCGTCTGCCGAGGTGCCGCCTCCCGTGGCGGCTGGTACACCTTACGACGGTCTGATCATCGACGCCACCGCCTATGCATTCCGTCCTGCCCTGATCAACCGGATATTCAATCCCAAGGGCGAGGTGCTGTACGATCCGGCCAAGATCAGCCAGAAGGTGCTGGTGGAGCAGGGGTGCGGCGAGTATACGAACAGCGTTGACAAGGCCAGGGCAGCCCTGGCGAAGCGGGGGGTCAGGAATCCCCTGATCGTCCAGGCATCCGGGATGGTCAGCGCCTCTGACCTGCAGGTAACGAGCGAGACCGCTCTGCAGATCTTCAGCGCTAACCAGAGCACCGGCTTTATGGCCGATGCGCGGGTCGCCTTTGTGCTGAAGTAAGGTGGCCCATGCCACCTGACGGCCATGTCGGTGGTCGTACCGGTTGTTTTGAACGCCCTGCGGCGTATGCCGCAGGGCGTTCAACTGCAATTCTTGATTAACAGATCGCATAGGGGACGTTTGATGAGACTCTGGAGCCTGCATCCGTCGTATCTCGATCAACGGGGGCTGGTGGCGTTATGGAGAGAGGCGTTGCTGGCCCAGGCGGTTCTGTCCGGGGCGACCCGCGGCTATACCAGGCATCCCCAGTTGCAGCGATTCCGGGCAGCCACCGACCCACGTGCCGCCATTGCCGCCTACCTGCGGGAGGTCAAGGTTGAGGCTGACCGGCGGGGATATCGTTTCGATGCCGCTAAAATAGGTATGGAGGGGGCGGTGGCCGCTTTGGTGGTTACCGATGGCCAGTTGCGTTTTGAAGGGGGACATCTGCGGCAGAAGTTGCTGGCCAGGGCGCCGGCCTGGCTGGCTGGGCTTGATGGGTTTGAGACACCCCGTCCTCATCCCCTCTTTGTCGTGGAACCAGGAGCGGTTGCCCCGTGGGAGATCCGGTGACGGCGCTTTTCAGGGGGCGACCATGGCCCGGTTCCTGCCTGCCTGTTTTGCCTGGTGCATGGCCAGGTCGGCCCGTTTGATCGCCTCAAAGATATTCTGGTCTGGCTGGTATTCGCAGACCCCCAGGCTGGCTGTCAGGCTGATACCCTCCCGATTGGCCGAGAAGAGGGTCATGGCGATTGATTCACGGATCTTGTTCGCCACGGCCAGGGCGCCATCCAGTGGTGTCTCAGGCAGCAGGATCAGGAATTCTTCGCCACCCCAGCGGGAACAGAGATCCTCGCTGCGGACACAGCTCCGCAGCACCCGGGCAACCTCTACCAGGACGTCATCGCCGGTGTTGTAGCCGTGGTTGTCGTTGATCCGTTTGTAGTTATCCAGGTCCGTTAGGACGATCGATGCTGCGCGCTGATGCCGGTGAGCACGGCTGAACTCCTGGTCGATCATCTCCATAATGGCCCGCCGATTTAACAGGCCGGTCATCGGGTCGATCCTGGTGGCCAGATCGAGAGAACGATTCAGGTTGATCAGCTGGGTCTCAAGACGGGCCTTCTCCCTGACCAGCCGTTCGGAACGCTGTGCCAGTGTGCGGTAGAGCTCATGCAGTTGACGGAGCTCGGGTAGGAGGGGGTTGTCGTGTAATCGGTCGTCTGCCAGAAGCTGTGCAAAACGGTCAGCCTCAAGGTCTTCCAGGCTGGTGACGATGTCTCGATCCTTGTTCATGGCTTTACTCCTGGTGCAGCAGGACTATGATACCGCTATTGTAGCTCAGATTGTGGCGATTACAACAGCAGACTGCAGGAAAGAAACGGCATGCCGCTACGTCGAGGCTGCGGCGGAAGGTGCGCATATGGCAAATCTGTTCTGCGAACTGCCCGGCAGACAGCGGGATGAATGGGTGCAGACCCTGCTGGAAGAGGAGGGTATCAGGATTGAACGGATCCTCTCCTGGGGGCAGGCGACCCCTGATGGGGAGTGGTATGATCAGGAACGGGCCGAATGGGTACTGCTGGCGGCAGGTGAGGCCGGTCTGCTACTGGCCGGTGAGGGGCTGCCACGACGTCTGGTGGCCGGCGACTGGCTCTATCTGCCGGCACATTGCCGTCATCGGGTGGTCTGGACCTCGCCCGAGCAGGTGACGATCTGGCTGGCGGTGCACTGGCAGCAGCTGGGGCGCTCCGATCGCCCGCAGTCGTGACTGACGGTACCGGGGTGAGGAATTGATGTTTGACATTATCGTGGCTTTATCCCTATATGTAACGGGAAGTGTTCATCCTACCTGAAGGCTTGCGGGATCTGCGCATGCAAAAGATACCTCTCAATCTGGCAGGGGCCGATATGGTGCTGGCCCGTGACGTATTTCGGAACGACAGCCCGGCCGGGATTCCGATCTGCGGCAAGGGGACGACCCTGACCGAGGGGCTGATCGCCCGGTTGGCGCACCTCGGGGTGCAGTCGGTCTATGTCGAGGGCCATCCGGTGCAGCAGGAGGGGGATCGATCGCTGGCTGAGCAACTGGCCGACCTCGACCTTCGTTTTCACAAGGTTGGGGAGAATCGTTACAATCAGCTGCTTCTGGAGGTGTACCGCAGGCATATTACAGCCATGATGGAGGGTGACGGTGGACGAACGGAGGAGTGAGCTCAAACGTATCATCATGGACACCAAGACGCTCCCGACGCTCCCTGGTGTCATCTCCAAGCTGAACGCACTGTCGGAGAACGATAAGGCCTCGGTGCAGGAGATGGCCCGTATCGTCTCCTCCGATCAGGTGTTGTCAGCTCGCATCCTGCGGCTGGCCAATTCCCCCTCCTACGGCTTTTACCGGGTCTCCACCATCAGTAACGCCATGATCCTGCTTGGGGTGAACGTGGTCAAATCCCTGGCCCTCTCCTCATCCATCTTCGAGATCATGGAGAAGAACAGCCTCGGGCTGTGGGAACACTCCCTGGGAGTCGCCACAGCCGCAAACATAACGGCAAAAAAACTGAATATCCCGGAGGTGGAGGAGATCGCAACGGCAGGTCTGCTCCATGATATCGGCAAGGTGATCATCG
The DNA here is from genome assembly GCA_021778115.1 of Deltaproteobacteria bacterium. GTDB lineage: Bacteria > Desulfobacterota > Desulfuromonadia > Geobacterales > Pseudopelobacteraceae > Trichlorobacter. Next base: position 5,701 of record JAJYCS010000040.1, on the reverse strand, counting down.
GACTCAAGTGTGCCGACGCGGTGCTCGAGATCAGACGACGCGTCAAGACCGATGATCTGTATACCCGTGAGGCTGAACGGGAGGTGTTGGATACCGACCATGCCGAGGTGGGTGGGTGGCTGGCCAAGAGCTGGTACCTGCCGGACAAGTTGTCGGAGCCGATCGCCTGTCATCACGACCTGACCCGGTCAGAGGATCACCGCCTCAAAACGGCGGTGGTGCACATGGCTGATCTCTTGATCAAGGCCAGCGGCTTCGGGGATAGCGGCGATCGTGCGGTCCCCCCCATACAGACCATGGCCTGGGAACTTCTCAAGCTGGATGAAAAACTGCTGGCGGAGATCGTGCAGGAGCTTGAGGACAAGCTGATCGAAGTGAAGAACTTCAGCCTGGAGATGCAGATTGCCGACGCGACCGAAGCCTAGGATCGCCCTGATCTCCAGCGATCAGGCAGCAGCCACGCTGCTGCAGTTACGCCTGCAGAGCAAAGGCTATCAGGTGGCCGTGGTAGAGAAGATCGTGGCCGCCTTGGGGGCCTTCTACTCCGATCCCCCTGACCTGATCATCGTCGATTTTTCCGCCCCCTGCACCGGCTGCCGCGAGATGCTGATGACCGTGCGCAGTGACAGCTTTTTCAGTCCAATCCCGATCATCGGGATATTTCCCCTCACTGCCGAGCAGGAGTCCTGGGATGACTTCCCGCTGGACGACTTCATCACCCTGCCGGTCAATTTCAGCGAGCTGTTCAGCAGGATCACCCTCTCCCTGACCAGGATCAAGCGGATCTTCGACAATAACCCTCTGACTCGTCTGCCGGGCAACACCTCCATACAGCGCGCCATTGATGAGTCCATGGGCTGGCCCCTTGCGGTCTGTTACGTGGATATCAACCACTTCAAACCCTATAATGACCTGTACGGTTTTTCACATGGCGATGAGGTGATCCGGATGCTGGCCAGGATCATCTCCAACACGGTGCGGGAGACCGGTGGCGGCTTTTGCGGACATGTGGGGGGAGACGACTTCGTGCTGATCGTGCCACGGGAGCGGGCGGAACAGGTCTGTGGGACGGTCATCACCCATTTCGATCAGATCGTGCAGACCCTGTTCGATGAGGCGACCAAGCAGCGGGGGTATTACCTGGCGCTCAACCGTAAGGGAGAGGAGGATCATATCCCGCTCCTGGCCATCTCCATAGCCATCGTGCCGATGGATTCCCCCGCCATTACCCATGCCGCACGGGTGGCCGAGGTGGCGGCAGAGCTCAAAAAACTGGCCAAACAGAACAACGGCAGCAGCTATGTGATTGATCGCCGGACCAAGGTGTCCTGTGGCGATCACCCCTAACGTGTTGCGGTAATTTCACAGAGGAGAACACGATGATCGTACGGAAACAACCTTTATCCCTTGCCGCACTGGCGCTGATGCTGATGAGTGGCTGCGGATCGAACCAGACCCCAGGGACTCCGACCGGGCTGTCCGTGACCGCAACAAAGCCGGCCATCACGCTCAGTTGGACCGCAGCCCCAAACGCCTCCAGTTATAACGTCTATCGCGGTACCGCTGCTGGCATCCTGAACAAGACGTTGCTGGCCTCGGGCGTCAGCGCCGTGACGTATACCGACGGTTACACCGCAGCGGGGACCACGTACTACTACCAGGTGACCTCGTTTAATTCCAATGGTCAATCGACTCCGACCCCGGATGTCTCGGCCACCCTTGACACCTTTGCCCTGACCGGAACCGTCGCCTCAGGCCAGAATCAGCTCACGTGGCCTGCGGTGGTCAGTGCCGCAACCTACAGTGTCTACCGCAGTACGGCTACTACCGTCATTGCCAGCAAGACGCTTCTCGTTTCAGGGATCACCACGGCGACCTATACCGATACGGCGGTAACCGCCGGAACGACCTACTACTATCAGGTCGAGGCGTTCGACTCCAGCAGCAATGGCCTTCAGGTTTCCAGCGAGTTGTCGCTTCAGGATTGAGTAGACGGTCTGTGCCGCCATGCGGCACCCACCGGCGATACCACGAAAAAGGCGCCACCCGATTCCGGGTAGCGCCTTTTTCGTGGGGTTCAGAGACGATCTACTTTTTGTGGCATTTCACGCAGTCGCCCTTGACGGAGAAGGCGGTCTTGCCGTCATGACAGGCGCCGCAGGCCTTGCCCATGCCCATCTCGGTCATGGTAACCCGCATGTCGCTGTTGTAGGGGAATACCTTGGTATGACAATCCTTGCACTGGAATGCGGCGGTGTGGAAGTCGTGGTTAAAGTAGCCTATTACCGTGCCGTGGTTGTCTCTGAAGGTCAGGTTGGCGGGCTTGAAGCCTTGATGACACTTGTTGCAGTCACCACTTGCGGCAAAGGCGGTCTTGCCGTTATGGCAGACACCGCAGGACTTGCCTTTTTCCATCCCGGCCATGGTGGTCTTCCGTGAACCCTGACGATAGTCGAACTTTTTCGTGTGGCAGTCGAGGCATTTGTAGATGTTGAGGTGGAAATCGTGGCTGAAGACGGCATCATTGACCGGTTTTGAGGGGTAATGAAGTGTCTTGGTGGCCAACCCCCGGTGGCAGGAACCACAGTTGGCGGCAACGGTGAAGGCGGTCTTGCCGTTATGGCAGGCGCCGCAGGACTTGCCCTTTTCCATCTGGGCCATGGTGACACCGCTCCGCAGGGGGCCGCCCGCATGGCAGCTCTTGCAGCCAAAACCTTTGCCGTTTACATGGGAGTCATGGCTGAATACCGCATTTCCCACCTTAACCCGGAAGGTGATGGCGGGCGGTACCGAGCCGTGGCAGCGCAGACAATCTCTGTCAGCGGCAACGCTGAAGGCCCGCTTGCCGTTATGGCAGGCGCCGCAGGACTTACCCTTTTCCATCTGAGCCATACTGAAGTGTTGACGTTTGGAGAGGTCGAAGATGGCGCTGTGACAGGTCTTGCAATCCCTGTTTTTTGCCAGGTGGATGTCGTGGCTGAAGACAACGGCTGGTGCGTTCCGGAAGGTGAACAGAATGTCCTTGGCCAGTGCCGGCATTGCCAGCAGCATCACAGCTGCTGCGGCAACAAAGGGGAAAATCCGCCTGTTCATATGGGGGGCTCCTGTGTGCAAGAGTATTTGTGAACGGCATACTATAGAAATCCGTTCCAGGGTTGTCAACCGTTAATCATACCATCGCTCCTCCCGGCCCCGGCCGGGGTTGAATGCGGTTGCGGCCCCATTTGAGCTGTGGTATAGAAAGGCTTCATTTCTGCCCCAGGAAGGCCTTGATGTTGACCCTCGACCTAGACGACCTGCTCCGTGCTGCCCTCAAGGAGGATATTCATACCGGGGACCTGACCACTCGGGCCTGTCTTCTCGGAACCTGCCCCGCTGCTGCCCGCATGATTGCCAAGGAACCCTTTGTGCTGGCCGGTATCCAGGTGGCTGAACGGGTCTTTTCCCTTCTGGATCCCCAGCTGCGCTTCACCCCGCGTTACCTGGACGGTACAGCGGTCTCCCATGGTGCCCTGATCGCCTCACTTGAGGGGGATGCGGCCTCCCTCCTGCAGGGCGAGCGGGTGGCGCTCAATCTGTTGCAGAGGATGAGCGGTATCGCAACAGTTACCGCCCGGTATCTGGCTGCAGTGGCCGGGACTAAGGCCCGTATTGTGGATACCCGCAAGACCACACCCGGCCTGCGGGCACTGGAGAAATACGCTGTGCGGGTGGGGGGCGGGATTAACCATCGCACCGGCCTGTACGACGGTATCCTGATCAAGGAGAATCATATCGCAGCGGCCGGTGGTATTGCGGCGGCGGTCAACCGGGCCCGCGCCTCTATCCCCCATACCCTCAAGATTGAGGTGGAAACCGAAACGGTGGCCCAAGTTGAGGAAGCCCTGGCTGTCGGGGCTGATATCATCATGCTGGATAATATGGACTGCGCTACCATGGCCACCTGTGTCGGACTGATCGCCGGCCGTGCCCTGGTGGAGGCGTCAGGCGGCGTCAATCTGGACACGGTACGGGCCATTGCAGAGACCGGCGTGGATATTATCTCGGTCGGCGCCCTGACCCATTCGCCCAGGGCGGTCGATATTTCGATGCTGCTGGATTGAGCTTGCGTATGTTGTCTCGCCTTGCCCAGAGCGATCTCCTGCGTCAGTTGGAACAGGCCGACTCCTTTGTCTCCGGTGAACAGCTGTCGGGCAGGCTCGGGGTGTCAAGAACCGCGGTCTGGAAACGGATTGTCGCCCTGCGCGCCGCTGGGTATGGCATTGAGGCCCTCCCTTCCCGCGGCTACCGTTTGGTGCGGCGGCCCGACCGGTTGGCTGCCGAACAGATCGTGGCCGGCCTGCCGCCCGGCGGTCTGGTCGGGCAGCGGGTTGTCTGTCTGGACGAGACCGGTTCCACCAACGTCGAGGCGTTCCGGTTGGCTGAAGGGGGGGCGGTTGAGGGGACCGTGGTGCTGGCCGACCGCCAGACCGCCGGCAAAGGGCGGCTGGGGCGCCGGTGGGCCTCGCCGGGCGGGGTAAATCTCTATCTGTCGTTGGTCCTGCGGCCGACTGTGCCCCCCTATGAGGCCCCACAACTCACCTTTCTGTCTGCGGTGGCAGTGGCGCGTGCCATTGAGGTTGAGACCGGACTCAGGCCGGTCATCAAATGGCCCAACGATCTGCTTCTGGGACGGTGCAAGGTCGCCGGTCTCCTGAACGAAATGAGTGCCGAGACCGACCGGGTGAACTTTGTCATCCTTGGGATCGGCGTCAATGTCAATATGACGCGGGAGCAGTTTCCGGAGGACCTGCGTACCCCGGCCACCTCGCTGGCTCTGGAGTTGGGCCGTCAGGTGGGGCGCAACCGTTTTGCCGCCACACTGCTGGCGGCGCTGGATGGGGAATATAGCAGGTTTCGTGTCGATGGTTTCGCCCCGGTGCGGGACGATTGGTCTCGATACTGCAACGCCTTTGGGCGACAGGTGACGGTTGCGGTCGGCCGCCAAACGCTGCAGGGACCGTTTGCCGGTATTGATCATGATGGTGCCCTGTTGCTCCGCCTGCCGGACGGCCGCCTGGAGCGGATCCTGAGCGGCGATGTGAGCGTGGTCTAAACAAGGAAGGAGAGGCGCGATTGCTCTTGGTCATTGACGTCGGCAATAGTAATATCGTCCTCGGCATCTACGACGGCCAGCGGCTGCATCGGCATTGGCGCGTCTCAACGGACAAGGGACGGACCTCCGACGAGTACGGGATACTGTTCCATGAACTGTTCGTCTTGGCCGGCATCAGCTTCACCCAGATTACGGCCAGTATCATCTCCTCTGTGGTGCCACCGTTGACCGGGGTACTGGAGACCCTCTGCCGTGACTTTTTTTCCCGTGCCCCCTATGTGGTCGGTCCCGGCATTAAGACCGGTATGCCGATCCAGTACGATAACCCCCGCGAGGTCGGCGCTGATCGGATCGTGAATGCGGTGGCCGGTTACGAGAAGCACCGCTGCGCCTTGGTTATCGTCGACTTCGGTACCGCCACCACCTTTGATTATGTAAACGGAAAAGGCGAGTACTGCGGCGGGGCCATTGCGCCCGGTCTGGCCATCTCCCTGGAGGCGCTGTTCCAGCGGGCCAGCAAGCTGCCTCGGGTCGATATCTGTCGTCCCCCCCAGGCCATCGCCAAAAACACGGTTACTTCCATGCAGGCCGGCATCTTCTATGGTT
>JAJYCS010000039.1 GCA_021778115.1 Deltaproteobacteria bacterium | reverse complement strand
GCCGGCGCGCCTCCAGCTTGGTGAACGTGTCAAGCACGTTCACGATTTCGCGCTGCACTTCGAGCGGCGGTACTGGAATGCGAAATGGTGCAATGTCACGAGTATTGATGTACGGCACACCACCTCCTTGCGAAGTACTGCGTAAGAAGTGCTCGTTGTTTTTTAAGAAAAAATAAAAGTATCGTGGCAAAAGATCTTGACTGGGCAACAATAAAAATACGTTGTTAGCAAGCCAGATGGGCGTATCCCAATAGTTGACGTGGCCTGAATAAGCACCATGCGAGGTTACTGTAACGCTTCCAGGGCCATAGTTCCATAGTGCGTGCGACGTGTTCTCCGATCTACTAGCAGTGACCACAGGGTATTGACCAGGTATGAGGTCATTTGTCTTTAGCTGTGTGCCGCGCTTGAATTCTGCAACATCACCCAAGTCGCGGAACTCCACTCCCGCCGGGCAAAGCTCCTCAATCAACTCATCAATCCGGTTCATGGCTTTTTCTTTCCTTCAATCTTGCCATCATCCTTGCCCGCTTCGAGCGCCTTTTTTTGTAACTCCCTGGCGTTCAAGGGGCTGATGACGGATTTACCCGTGCTTTTTTACAGTTGATCGCGGGCAGCCCTGGCGGTTTTCGCACCTTCCCTGGCGACCTTGGCGCTTTCGGCAAAGCCTTTAGGGTTCTTCACGATGGAAATGTCCGTTGCCGCAACTTCGGACAACATATTCAGAACCAGCTCGGTGTTGGTCATGTTGTCGCGCAGGTTTTCTTTCTTCAGCCCCTTGTGCTGCTTGTATTCGCGAGTCGTCATGCCGCTCCAGGTCTGGCTCATCAGGTCGGTCAGATCGGCGTATTCCTTCCCCTGTTTCACGCCGGATTTGTCCCACTCGTCGGTCAGCGTCTTGCGCACCTCGATGGACTTGATGCGCTGATTGATCCAGTTTTCGCTGTATCCCAGACGGCGGTAGCTCTGAATGGCCCGGTCTATGGTGAGTTCCGGGTCGATGGTTTCATCGATGCGCTCGTTGCCGACTTTGGCCAGCCAAAGCTTGAACGGCTCTGCTTTTTTGCTGGGGATGGATTGAATCAGGCGCAGGATCTGTTCGGTATCTGCCACGTCCGTCAGGTATTGCTTGCCGTCAGCGGCGGTCATTTTCAGTTGACTACAATTTGTAGCCAACTGACTGCCTTCTTTTTTAAGGCGCGTTTTAAGCACGCTCCAATATTTGCGTGCTTTGGTGTAGTCCGGCTGCTCAGTAAGAACAGCGACGATGTCCACCACCGAAAACCACCATTTTTCACTCTCGGCATCCCATTTGGTGCGAACTTGCTGGCTTTCAAACAGCTTGACCTTGTTTTTCGGATCACTCATGCTTTTTCCACCTCAATCTTACGCTATGCCGCTTTCACGGTTTCCAGGTAGACATTGGTCGGTTAGGCGGAAAATTCGGAAATTCCGAATTTTCTCTTCACCTGCTCCGCAATCAGCTCTCCTCGGTACGAACCTGTCGGAATTCCCGACAGGTTGCCTGGTAGTGCTCACGCTATGCCCCCCTTCGTGCCTTCGTGTGAGGCTATCCTACCCTTCAAGATCGGCCACAATGGCGTCGATCTGTGTCCTCAACTCCGCCTGCCGCGCCACGATGCAGGAAATCTCGGCATTGAGCGCCTTGATGTCCACCGCTTCGCTGGTATCCCGCTGCTCGACATAGGAGGAGACGGCAATGTTGTAGCCGTTTTCGGCAATGTCGCCGTTGTTCACCAGCCGGGCAAAGTGGTCAATGTCTTTGCGTGCAATGAAGGCATCGAGGATTTTTTGCTGGTGGGCGTCGGTGAGCTTGTTCTTGTTGCCGCTGCGCACGAATTCGGCGGAAGCATCGATGAACAGGGTGGCGTTATCAAATTTGGATTTTTTCAACACGATAATGCAGGTGGCGATGGTGGTGCCGAAAAAGAGGTCCGGGGGAAGCTGGATGACGGTATCGACGTAGTTGTTGTCGATCAGGTACTGGCGGATTTTCTGCTCTGCGCCGCCACGATAGAGTACACCGGGGAATTCGACGATGGCCGCCGTGCCGTTCACTGCCAGCCAGGAGAGGATGTGCATGGTGAAGGCGAGATCAGCCTTGCTCTTGGGGGCGAGCACCCCAGCGGGGGCGAATCGCGGGTCGTTGATGAGCAGCGGGTTGGCGTCACCATCCCATTTGATCGAGTACGGCGGATTGGAAACGATGGCTTCGAAGGGCTCATCATCCCAATGCGCTGGGTCGGTGAGCGTATCGCCGTGGGCAATGTCGAATTTCTCAAAATTGACGTCATGCAGGAACATGTTGATCCGGCACAGGTTGTAGGTGGTCAGGTTGATCTCCTGGCCGAAGAAGCCTTGACGCACTTTATTGTGCCCCAGCACCTTAACAAATTTGAGCAGCAGCGAGCCGGAGCCACAGGCGGGATCATACACCTTGTTGACCTCGCTCTTGCCAACCACGGTGATACGAGCCAGCAGCTCGGAAACCTCCTGCGGGGTATAGAACTCGCCACCGGACTTACCAGCGGTGGAGGCGTACATCTGCATCAGGTATTCGTATGCGTCGCCGAAGAGATCGATGGTGTTGTGCGAAAAGCCGCCGCCATTGCTCAAGGGCAGTTCGCCGATGGCATCGAGCAGCTTTACCAGCTTCTCATTGCGCTTGGCCACCGTGGGGCCGAGTTTGCTGCTGTTGACATCGAGGTCATCGAACAGCCCCTTGATGTCGTCCTCACTCTCGCTGCCGGTTGCTGAACCTTCGATGTCGGCAAAGATCCGGCTCAGGGTTTCGTTGAGGTTGGCGTCGAGGCGAGCCTTCTTCCGCACATTGGCAAACAGTTCCGAAGGCAGGATGTAGAACCCCTTTTCCTTAACTGTTTCTTCGCGACCAAATTCGGCATCGGTGTCGCTCAAACGGGCGTAGTCGAACTCCGGATCGCCTGCCTTGCGTTCCTGTTCGTTGAGGTAGCTGGTCAGGTTCTCGGAGATGAAGCGGTACAATAGCATGCCGAGCACGTAGCTCTTGAAATCCCAGCCATCCACGCTGCCGCGCAGGTCGTTGGCGATGCGCCAGATGGTTTTGTGGAGCTCGGCGCGTTCGGTTTCCCTGGTGTTGTTCATCGGCCTCACCCTTCTTAAAAAGATGGTTCAGGCTGCGCTGTTGTTCTTTAAAGCGATGCTAATGATGTTCTGCGTTTGAGGTGGTCATAAACAGGCGGCCATGCTTGACCCCTTTGACCCCTAGCAGTTCGTCGGCGATGGTGCGGATATCGTGGGCGGTGCCGCGCAGGATCAGCACCTCCAGGCAGTTGTGGGCATCCAGGTGGACATGCAGGGCTGAGACCACCTGGTGGTGGTGCTGGTGCTGGTGCTGGTGTTCGGTCAGTTTGTCGGACAGGTCACGCACATGGTGGTTGTAGACCATGGTGACGGTGCCCACCATCTCCTCGTTGCCACTCTCCTGTTTCTCCTCCACAATGGCGGCCCTGATCAGGTCGCGGATCGCCTCTGAGCGGTTCTGGTATCCTTTCTGGGTCAACAGCCGGTCGAAACTCTCCAGCAGGTCCCTGTCGATCGAGATACCGAAACGGGTGGTGTCGCCCATCAGCAACCTTCTCTACTTTTTCATCGCCTCATCCATTACTTTATAGGCGCAGAAGGCTCCGCACATGGTGCAGGCGCCGTGGTCGGCAACCGGTGAGTTGGCCCGGTACTCGCGGGCGCGGTCCGGATCGAGCGCCATGGCGAACTGGCCTTCCCAGTCCAGTTTTTTACGGGCCTTGGCCATCATGATGTCCTTCTCGATGGCCCCCGGCACCCCTTTGGCCACGTCAGCGGCATGGGCGGCAATGCGCGAGGCCACCACGCCGTTGCGTACATCGTCGATCTCCGGCAGGGCCAGGTGCTCGGATGGGGTGACGTAACAGAGGAAGTCGGCCCCGGCCGCGCCGGCGATGGCGCCGCCGATGGCGCAGGTGATATGGTCGTAGCCCGGCGCGATGTCGGTCACCAGCGGCCCCAGCACGTAGAACGGCGCGCCGTGGCAGAGCCGTTTTTGCAGCTGGATGTTGGTCTGGATCTGGTTCAAGGGCACATGGCCCGGCCCTTCAATCATCACCTGGACGCCAGCATCCCAGGCTCGCTGGGTCAGTTCACCCAGAATAATCAACTCGTGAATCTGGGCCCGGTCGGTGGCATCGGCCAGACAGCCGGGCCGGAAGCCGTCACCCAGCGAGAGGGTGATGTCGTACTCCTTGACGATCTCCAGCAGCCGGTCGAAGTTCTCGAACAGCGGGTTCTCCCTGTTGTTGTGCAGCATCCACTCGATGGTGAAGGCGCCGCCGCGGGAGACCACGTCCATCAGACGGCCTTCGTTCTTCATCCGTTCCACGGTGGAGCGGGTCACGCCGCAGTGGACGGTGATGAAGTCCACCCCGTCGTCGGCATGCTTGATGATACCCTTGAAGATGTCGTCCACGGTCATCTCCACCATGGCCTTCTGCTTCACCCGCACCGTGTCGGTGGCGGCCTGGTAGAGCGGCACCGAGCCGATGCAGGCGGTGGTTTCGGCCACGATGGCCCGGCGTATCTCATCCACCGGGCCGCCGGTGGAGAGGTCCATGATGGCGTCGGCCCCGTACTTCACTGCCACCCGGGCCTTTTCCAGCTCCTTGGTGATGTCGGTGTCGTCGGCCGAGGTGCCGATGTTGGCGTTGACCTTGGTGCGCAGACCAGCCCCCACCGGCAGCGGTACGCCGTGCCGGTGGGTCTTGTCGTTGTGGCAGATGATGATGACGCCTTTGGCGATGCCGTCGCGGATCAGTTCGGGGGCCACGCCTTCAGCGGCTGCGGCGGCCTGCATCTTGTCGGTGATAATCCCTTGGCGGGCGTATTCAAGCTGGGTCATTGGTCTCATTCCTTTGCTGCGAGATAATGGTTCACCGGTCCGTGCCCCTTGCCCATCGGGCGGGCCAGGCGGATGGCGGTGGTAATGAACTGTTTGGCGCGGCGTACGGCCTCCACCAGCGGTTCGCCCTGGGCTAGGAAGCTGGCGATGGCCGAGGCGAAGGTGCAGCCGGTGCCGTGGGTGGCGCTGCTGAAGATCCGTTCTGCGTTGAAACGGTGGATGGCGGCGCCGTCGTACAGGATGTCGTGCGCCTCCGAACCGGTCAGATGTCCCCCCTTGACCAGTACGTTGGCGGCTCCCAGTGCGTGCAGGTCCCGGGCGGCCTGTTCCATCTCCGCCGGGGTCGTGATGCGGCGGTTCAACAGCCGTTCCGCCTCAGGCAGGTTGGGGGTAAGCAGGTAGGCCTGTGGCAGCAGTTCACGGATGAAGACGGCAATCGCATCCCGTTCCAACAGGGGGACGCCCCCCTTGGCCACCATTACCGGATCGATCACGGTGGGCAGCAGACGGGGCCGTTCGGCCAGTTGCTCGGCCAGTAGACTGATAATGGCTGGGGTGTGCAGCATACCGGTCTTGACCACGTCGACCGGCAGGTCCGACAGCACAGCGTTGAGCTGGTCTTTGACAAAACTGGGGGGCAGGGCGTGGATCGACTGCACGCCGCGGGTGTTCTGGGCGGTGAGGGCGGTCAGCACCGAGGCGCCGTAGCTGCCCAACAGAGTAATGGTCTTCAGGTCGGCCTGGATGCCGGCTCCGCCGCTGGAATCGCTGCCTGCCACGGTCAGCACCGTTCCGCGAGGGAACGGTACGGTGCGGTTGAACAGGAGACGTAACTCTGCTGCCGCCAGGTCGGGCCGAGGTGCGGAGAGTACCGAGGAGATCACCGCCACGGCGTCAGCCCCGGCCTCAATCACCCGGCAGGCGTTTGCTGGACTGATGCCGCCGATGGCCACAATCGGCAGGGCGACCTCCCTTCGGATGGCGGCCAGCCCGGCGGTTCCCGGTATCTGGGTGACCGCCTTGCTCTCGGTGGGGTAGATGGCGCCGAAACCCAGGTAATCGGCCCCGTCGGCCTGGGCCTGCAACGCTTCTTCCAGGTTGTGGGTGGAGACGCCGATGATCTTGTCCGGCCCCAGCAGCCGGCGTGCGGCAACGGGAGAACCGTCCTCCTGCCCCAGATGCACGCCATCGGCATCCAGCTCATGGGCCAGCGTCAGGTTGTCGTTGACTATGAACGACACAGCGTGAGCAGCGCAGAGTCGCTTCAGGGCCGTCCCTTCTGCCAGGGCGTCGGCATAGGAGCTCCCCTTGGTGCGGTACTGCAGCATGGTGATCCCGCCTTTGAGAGCGGTTCGGACACGATCCAGCAGGTTTGGCAGCTGATCGGTGATCAGGTACACCCCCTTTATGGAGAGCGGGGAGGGGTCGCCGTGGGGTGGGGTGACCAGTCGGAGCTTAGTGCGTCGTGTGGTGGGCATGGCCGTCTCGATGACACATAAGGGCCGCCCTGCGGATACAGAGCGGCCCTTTGTACAGATCGGCAGGCCGCTTTCCTCCGCCGGCATTACCCGGTTCAGGTTCAGGGGTTCAGCGCGGTCGCTGTCTCAGCCAGGTCCTGTAAAAAAGGCTCCCCCAGGGCTTAAGCGAGCATACGCGAAAACAACCGGTACGTCAACCGCCCCATCCCCCATCCCCCTGTTTTCTCGTTGCCCCCAGGCGTGGCCCGTGCTATCTCTCTGGGCATGTACGACAGTCGTCCCACCTTTGCCGAAATCGATCTCGCGGCGCTCCGGGAGAACTACCGGACCCTGCGGGCCTCCGTCCCCTCCCGTGCGGCCATGCTGGCCATAGTTAAGGCCGATGCCTACGGACACGGTTTTCTGGAGATCAGCCGCGAGCTCGAACAGCTGGGGGTTGATGCCTTCGGGGTGGCCTTTCTGGCCGAGGCTATCCAGTTGCGTAAGGCCGGCATTGACCGGCCGGTTCTGCTTCTGGGGGGGATCTATCCCGGTCAGGAGCGCAAGTGCGTCGGTTATAACGTCTCAACAACGGTCTTTTCCCTGGAGCAGTTGAAGGCGTTGGATCTTGCAGCGGGCAAGCTGTACCGCAAGGCCTTGGTGCACCTCAAGGTGGATACCGGCATGGGGCGTCTTGGGGTGCTCTACCACGAGGTCCCGGCCCTTTTGGCGGCCATGAAGATGTTGCCGAACATCTGTCTGGAGGGGGTGATCTCCCATTTCTCCTCAGCCGATGAGTTGGATGAAGCGGGGCAGTACTACACCCGGATGCAGGCCGAACGGTTCAGTTGGGCGGTGCAACAGGTGCGGAAGGCCGGATACGCCCCACGGTACCTCCATATTGCCAACAGCGCAGGCGCTCTGCTGAAGGACTACCCCTTCTGTAATCTGGTGCGACCGGGTATTGCCCTGTACGGCGCCCTGCCGTCCCCCGATTTTCAGGGAAAGTTGGAGCTTACACCGGTCATGCGTCTCAAGAGCCGGATCGCCATGCTCAAATGGGTGGAGGCGGGCAGTTGCGTCAGCTATGCCCGCCGTTTTACCGCCGGTGACAAGACGCTGATCGCCAGCGTGCCGGTGGGGTACGCCGACGGTTACTGCCGGGCCCTGACCAATAAGGGGCAGGCGCTAGTGCGGGGGGAGCGAGCCCAGGTGGCGGGGACGGTCTGTATGGACTGGTTCATGCTGGATGTGACCCATATCCCCGGTGTCTCGGTGGGGGACGAGGTCATCCTGATGGGGTGCGACCAGCAGGGCAACTGCATACGGGCTGAGGAGCTGGCCCAATGGGCCGGCACCATCCCCTACGAGCTTTTTTGCGGTATCAGCAAACGGGTGCCGCGGGTTTACCTGGGAGGAACCAAGAAGCCATGACCAACAAGAAGATCAAATTAACCCAGACCGTTAAAGCTGCTGGCTGAGCGGCCAAACTGGGCCCGGAGGGCCTGGAGGCTGCCCTGTCGGGGCTTATGCGCCCTGTGGACCATAATCTGCTCGTGGGACCTGAGACGTCCGATGATGCGGGGGTCTATTGTCTGACGCCGGAGTTGGCCCTGGCCGAGACCTGCGATGTGATCACCCCGCCGGTGGACGACCCGCGGCAGTTCGGCCGGATCGCCGCCGCCAATGCCCTGTCCGACATCTATGCCATGGGGGCCCGGCCGCTTACCGCCATGAACCTGGCCTTTTTCCCCGCCTGCAGTCAGGAACCCTGGGTGCTGGCCGAGATGCTTGCCGGTGGTCAGGAAGCGCTGAACGAGGCCGGCTGCTGTCTGGTGGGGGGACACACCGTGGAGGATGACGAGCTGAAATACGGTCTTTCGGTGACCGGTACCCTCCATCCTGAGCAGCTCCTCCGGAACAGTACCGCACGCCCCGGTGACCGTTTGCTGCTGACGAAGCCCCTGGGGAGCGGCATCATCTCCACTGCCATCAAGGGGGAGATGGTCGCGACGGAGGTGGAGGCCGAGGCGATCCGTTGGATGTCGCTCCTGAATAAGGCGGCAGCGGCGCTCATGCTGCAGCACCAGCCCCGTGCCTGCACCGATGTGACCGGTTTCGGTCTGATCGGCCATTGCTGCGAGATGGCCCGTGGGGCAGAGGTGAGTATCGCCCTGCAGTTGGACGCCATCCCGCTGATGGTCGGTCTGGAGGGGCTGGTGGGGGACGGGATGGTGCCGGCCGGCTGCTACCGCAATCGTGATTATTATATGCCACAGCTAGACAGTGGCATGCTCGCGGCCGACCGCCTGTTGCCGTTGTTCGATCCACAGACATCAGGCGGTCTTCTGATCGCCTTCTCCCCTGACGATGCCGCTCACTTTCTGGCCGCCGCCCATGCCGCCGGCATCTTTGCCCGGCCGGTGGGTGAGGTGACGCCCCGTTCCCGGCAACCGGTCAGCCTGTCATGACCCCCCGATGCGTATACAGGGCACACGGTTGAAACCACTTGGCAGGGTAGTCCCCCCCATGCTACAAGATCCCCGGTAATTCCCTATTCACAGTAGATTACATTCAGACGAGGTGACGAATCATGGCAAAGATCACACGGGCGCTGATCAGCGTTTCCGATAAGACCGGCATCATCGAATTTTCAAAGGCCCTGGCGGGATACGGCGTGGAGATCCTCTCCACCGGCGGCACCGCCAAGCTGTTGCGTGAAGCAGGGCTGACCGTCAAGGACGTGTCTGAATTCACCGGGTTTCCCGAGATGCTGGACGGTCGGGTCAAGACGTTGCACCCCAAGGTGCACGGCGGCCTGCTGGGCATCCGTTCCAACCCTGAGCACCAGGCCAAGATGCAGGAACACGGCATCCAGCCGATTGATCTGGTGGTGGTGAATCTCTATCCGTTCGAGGCCACCGTGGCCAAGCCGGACTGCACCCTTGAGGACGCCATAGAGAACATCGATATCGGCGGTCCCACCATGCTGCGCTCCGCAGCCAAGAACAACCGTGACGTTACCGTGCTGGTGGACTGCAACGACTATCAGGTCGTGCTGGACGAGATGGCCACCAACAACGGCAGCGTCTCCGAGAAGACCAACTTCCGGCTGGCGGTCAAGGTCTATCAGCACACCGCCGCCTACGACGGTGCCATCTCCAACTGGCTGGGCGCCCGCCTGGGCGAGCAGGTAGCAGAGTACCCCGAGACGTTCACCCTGCAGGTCAAGAAGGCCCAGGACCTGCGGTATGGCGAAAACCCCCACCAGTCGGCCGCCTTCTATGTGGACCCCAGCGTGACCGAGCCCTGCGTCTCCAACGCCGTGCAGCTGCAAGGCAAGGAGCTCTCCTTCAACAACATCATCGATCTGGATGCCGCCATCGAGACCGTCAAGGAGTTTAACGGCAAGCCGGCAGCGGTGATTATCAAACACACCAACCCCTGCGGCGTGGCCTTGGGGGACAGTCCCCTGTCGGCCTATCTCAAGGCCCGCGAGTGCGACCCGGTCTCGGCCTTCGGCGGGATTGTCGGGTTTAACCGTCAGGTGGATGCCGACGCGGCCCGCGAACTGACCTCCACCTTCCTGGAGGCGGTGATCGCCCCCGGCTATACCCAGGAGGCGCTGGACATCTTCACCGCCAAGAAGAACGTGCGGGTGATGCAGGTGCCGCTGCTGGGTGATCACGCCCAGACCGGCTACGACATGAAGCGGGTGGTGGGTGGCCTGCTGTTGCAGGGGCGTGACTTGGGCATGGTGGCTGCCGCCGACTGCCGGGTGGTGACCCAGCGGGCGCCCAATGCCACTGAACTGGCAGCCCTGGATTTCGCCTGGCGGGTCTGCAAGCGTGTCAAGTCCAACGCCATCGTCTTCACCAATAGCGATCAGACGGTGGGGATTGGTGCTGGTCAGATGTCTCGGGTGGATTCCTCCAAGATCGCGGTGCAGAAGGCGCTGCTGCCGATCAAAGGGACCGTGCTGGCCTCTGACGCCTTCTTCCCGTTCCGCGACGGCGTGGATGCCGCCGCAGAGGCGGGGGTGACCGCCATCATTCAGCCCGGCGGCTCGGTGCGCGATGAAGAGGTGATCCAGGCGGCCAATGAGCATGGCATCGCGATGATATTTACGAACATGAGGCATTTTAGACATTAATTCCTCTGCGGAGTTCTGCATATGAAAGTTTTGGTGGTGGGCGGTGGTGGCCGTGAACATGCCCTGGTCTGGAAGATCGCCCAGTCCCCGCTGGTGACCCAGCTGTTCTGTGCGCCGGGTAATCCCGGTACGGCCAGCCTGGCGGTAAACGTGCCGATCAAGGCCGACGAGATCGACAAGCTGCTGGGGTTTGCCAAGTCGGAAGGGATCGATCTGACCGTGGTGGGGCCGGAACAGCCGCTGTCACTGGGGATCGTTGACCTGTTTCAGGAGTACGGGATGAAGGTCTTCGGCCCCAGCCGCGCTGCGGCCAGAATTGAGGCCAGTAAGGCATTCTCCAAGGATCTGATGCGCAAATACGGCATCCCGACGGCAGCCTACGGCGTTTTCACCGAGATTGAGCCAGCCCTGGCCTTTATCCGGCAGACCGGCGCCCCGATCGTGGTAAAGGCCGACGGCCTGGCAGCCGGTAAAGGGGTGGTGGTGGCCCAGACCGTCGAGGAGGCCAATGCTGCGGTGGGCGAGATGCTTTCGGGCAATGCCTTCGGCGCTGCCGGGTCGCGGGTGGTAATCGAGGAGTTTCTGGACGGGGAGGAGGCCTCATTTCTGGCGATCACTGACGGAAAAGAGGTAATCCCCCTGGCCTCGGCCCAGGACCACAAGGCGATCTATGATGGTGATCAGGGACCCAACACCGGCGGCATGGGGGCCTACTCGCCGGCGCCGGTGGTGACACCGGCGGTACACGCGGCGGCCATGGAGCAGGTGGTGCAACGGGCCGTAGACGGCATGGCCGCCGAGGGGTGTCCCTATCGCGGTATCCTGTACGCCGGTCTGATGGTCAAGGATGGTGCGGTTAAAACCCTTGAATTTAATGCACGTTTTGGCGATCCCGAGTGTCAGCCGCTGCTTATGCGGATGCAGTCCGATCTGGTGCCGCTGCTTTTGGCTGTGGCCGAAGGGAGCCTGGCCGGTAGCTCCATCGAGTGGTACGATCAGGCTGCGGTCTGCGTGGTGATGGCGGCCGAGGGCTATCCGGGCGAGGTCGCCACGGGGGATGTCATCTCCGGTCTTGAGGCTGCCGATATGCTGGAAGGGGTGACGGTGTTTCACGCCGGCACCGTCGAGCGTGATGGCGCCGTTGTCACCTCCGGCGGCCGCGTGCTCGGGGTGACCGCCCGTGGCGATACCGTGACGGATGCCATCACCCAGGCCTACCGGGGGGTATCGGCCATCAGCTGGCGAGGTCTCCAATACCGTCGTGATATCGGTCGGAAGGCGCTCCAGAGGGATCAGGTTGGTACGTATAATGCTTGACAAGTTAAAAGGTGCTGTGTTTAAGTTCCCTTAATTTTGAAACCCCCACAGGAGGTAGTACCGATGAAAAAGACCGCTATTACGTTGATTGCCCTGTTCGCCTTTGCCGCTTCCGCCTTCGCCGCCGGCAAGGAGGTGATCGTGTTCAATGCCAGCATGGGTAAGGTCTCCTTCCCTCACAAGAAGCACCAGGAACTGCTTAAGGCCGAAGGCTGCAAGGCCTGCCACCCCGCCCTTTTCCCGATGAAGGAGGATAACCCGGGCAAGGACAAGGCGCACAAGGCCTGCGGCGATTGCCATGCTAAGAACAACGGTCCCAAGACCACTAAAGACTGCATGAAGTGTCACAAGAAGTAATCAGGCGACGCGCGTTGTACCGGGGGGGGCGGCAGGTTACTGCCGCCCCCCATTTTTTTTGGGAAAAAATCACTACCCTTTTTAAGGAGGATACGGTATAAATCAATCCGTTATACAAGACATAAATAGTCTGCTTTTGGGGCTGCTTGAATACACTATCCGGAGCCATTACCTGTGAGTGCCAACGAACGTAGTTTTGTGCAGCAAATCTGGGATTTTTTCTGTTCTCTCAAGCTGACCATCTCGCTGCTGATCACCCTGGCCATTACCTCGATCATCGGTACTATCATCCCCCAATTCCCCAACATTGACGACCGTTACTGGGCCACTATCAGCACTACCAAACGGGCCGTCTACGACAAGCTCGGCTTCTTCGACATGTACCACTCCTGGTGGTTCCTGGCGCTGCTCGCATTGTTCACCATCAACCTGATCTCATGCTCGATCAAACGGTTGCCCCACGTCTTCAAGTTCGTCTCCCAGCCGGCCACTACCCTGTCCGACGCACAGCAGAAGATATTCCCTTCCCGGGATTTCAAACTGAGCGCCCCCCTTGAGGAGAGCAAGGAGCGGCTGGCGGCCTTCCTGGGGGCTGAATTTTCGAAGCCGGTCATCACCAAGGTGGATCATCACTATCACTTTTTTGCCCAAAAGAACCCCTGGTGCCGTCTAGGGGTCTACGTGGTGCACTTCAGTATCGTGGTGATCTTCCTCGGCGCCATTATCGGTACCCTGTTCGGCTATAAGGGGTTTGTGGCCATTGTTGAGGGGGATTCCGTCAACTCCATGCAGGATCGCAACGGCAAGACCATCCCCCTGGGGTTCGAGGTGCACTGTGATCAGTTTACTGTCAACTACTACAATGCCCCCGGCGGTGGGGGCCCTACGGGCATACCGAAATCGTTCAAGAGCATCGTCACCATCAGCGAAAATGGCAAGGTGGTGCCGGGTTATAAAAATGCCCGCCTGATCGTCAACGAGCCGCTTACCTATAAAGGATTTACCTTCTACCAGTCGAGCTACGGTCAGGCCACCGACCCGACCACCTTTTACTTCTCGGTACGGGACCGGGTGACCGGCAAGGTGGAACAGGTGGCCCTGCGCCCCGGTGACCAGACCCGTCTTGCCGATGGTCGCAGCGCCACCATCGTCGATCTGACCGACAACCCCGGCGAGGGTCTGGTGGCCTTTCTGCAGGTCACCGGTAAGACAGGGGAGCCCCAGCAGTTCAGGGTCTTTAAGGACCAGCCGAACCTTGATGAACTGCGCGGCGATCGGCTGATCTTTGCCTTTACCGGCACCGATGCCCGGATGTACACCGGGCTTCAGGTCTCCAAAGACCCCGGTGTCTGGGTGGTCTGGACCGGCTGCATCATGATGTGTCTCGGCCTTTGTATCGCCTTCTTCATGTCCCATAAGCGGGTCTGGATCGTGCTCTCCCCGGGCCATGCCCGTCTGTTCGGCAACGCCAGCAAGAACCAGCCGGCCTTCCAGGCCGAATTTGAAGCACTGGCAGAAAAACTGCACAGTCTGAACATCTAACGGAGGAATCACCGTTTATGCTGAGCGCAAAACTGTACAACATCACCACCATCTTCTACATGCTTTCAACCGTCGCCTTTTTCGGCTATCTGGCAGGGCGGAACCGTTATATCGGTCTGGCCGGTTCAGCGCTGGCCTGGATCGGCGTTGCCATCCAGACCGTCGCCGCCGGGCTGCGCTGGAAGGAGTCCTACGCGGTGGGGCTCGGCCATATTCCCCTTGCCAATCTGTATGAATCGGTCGTGTTCTTTTCGTGGAGTATCGTACTGATCTTCGGCATCATCGACCTGAAGTACAAGTACCGGGTGATCGGCGCCTTTGTGATGCCGTTTGCCCTGTTGGGGATGACCTGGGCCCAGCTGTACCTTCCCACCGACATAAGCCCCCTGATGCCGGCCCTGCAGAGCAACTGGCTCACCTACCACGTCCTTACCTGCTTTCTCGGCTATGCCGCCTTCGCCGTGGCCTGCGGGGTCTCCATCATGTATCTGATCAAGGCCCGGAGCGAGACCACGGCCACCGGTCCGGCTGGCGGGCTGCTGGCCATGTTCCCCCCCACCAAGGCGTTGGATGAACTGAATTACAAGGCGATCATGGTCGGCTTCCCCCTCCTGACCCTGGGGATCATCACCGGTGCCGCCTGGGCCAACTACGCCTGGGGCACCTACTGGAGCTGGGACCCGAAGGAGACCTGGTCGCTGATCGTCTGGTTTATCTACGCCGCTTTCCTCCATGCCCGCTTCACTAAGGGGTGGGTGGGCCGCCGGGCAGCCTGGCTGTCGGTGATCGGGTTTGCCGCCACCATCTTCTGCTACCTGGGGGTGAACCTGTTCCTGTCAGGGCTCCATAGCTACGGTAGTCTGAAGTAGCGGAAAAACCTCGCACCGTCAGTTGGATTGAGCGAGTGTACGAAAAACCGGGGGAACCCCCGGTTTTTCCTTTTGAAGGGATGCCGTGTGAGTAGCCTGTCGATCATCATACCGGTCCGTCCGGGGCTGACGCCCCAGGCGCTGCAAGGGGTACAGCGTCTTGCCTGGCCTGCGGGCCAGCTCGAACTCTTGGTGGCGGAAGGAGAAAATCCCAGTCGGCAGCGCAACCAGGCGGTAGCGCAGGCCAGCGGCGAGATCGTCTATTTTCTGGATGACGATTCCCTGGTGGCGCCTGTCTGTCTGCGGCGTCTGGATGAGCATTTTCGTGACCCGTCGGTGGTGGCGGTAGGAGGGCCATCCCTGACTCCGGTCACTGATTCGCTGCTGCAGCGGGCCATCGGCAAGGCGCTGGGCACGGTGCTGGGGGCCGGCGGGGTGCGCAACCGGTACCGGGCGGTGGGGGCGGTGCGTGAGACCAACGAACGGGAGCTGATCCTGTGTAATCTGGCGGTGCGTGCCTCGTCCTTTCTGGCCTGTGGTGGCCTTGATGAGCGGCTCTATCCCAATGAGGAGAACGAATTCCTTGACCGCCTCCAGGCTGGTGGCGGCAGGTTGCTGTACGATCCGCAGCTGGCGGTTGAGCGGAGCCAGCGGCCGACCGTGGCGGCCTTTGTCCGGCAGATGTTCCGTTACGGGAGGGGGCGTGCCCGTCAGACCAGGCTGGCCGGTGTTTCGGGCCTTATGCCCTTTGTCCCGCTGGCGTTTGTCCTCTACTTGGTCACTATCCCGTTGATTGTGGCACCGCTGTGGCGCCTCCCTCTGGTCTGCTATGTCCTGGCCTGCCTGCTGTGCGGGCTGAAAGTGGCGTTGGCGGACCGTGAGCCACGTTTTGCGCTGCTGGTGCCGCCGCTGTTTCCGCTCCTGCACCTGGCCAACGGGGTGGGGCTTGCGGCCGGCTTTCTGCTCCCGCTGCCTGCCCAATCGTGCTATAACGGAGGTCACGTCACGGTGCGGCAGCTGCCGCTTACCGATCAGCCGGCAGGAGTTGTCTGACATGGACTTAAGCGTTGTTATCCCTATTTATTATGAAGAGGCCAATATCCGGCCGCTCTATGATGCCGTCACCGCCGCCCTTGACCCCACCGGCCTGCAGTACGAAATCATTACCGTGGATGACGGTTCCGGTGATGGCTCCTTCAGTATCCTCAAGGAGCTGGCCCAGGCGGACAGACGGGTGCGGGTGATCCGTTTCAGGCGTAATTTCGGCCAGACCGCCGCCATGGCGGCCGGTTTCGAGGCCGCTCGCGGTGCGGTGATCGTCCCGATGGACGGCGACCTGCAGAACGATCCGGCCGATATCCCGTTGCTTCTGGAGAAGATCAGCGAGGGGTACGACGTGGTCTCCGGCTGGCGGCGGGATCGCCAGGACGCCTTCCTGAACCGCACCCTACCGTCACGGATCGCCAACGGCCTCATCTCCCGCATGACCGGCGTCCATCTGCACGATTACGGCTGCACACTCAAGGCCTATCGCCGCGAGGTGCTGGAGGGGATCGGCCTGTACGGCGAGCTGCACCGTTTTGTGCCGGCCCTGGCCTCCCGGGTGGGGGCGCGGGTGGCCGAACTGCCGGTGCGGCATCACCCGCGTCTACACGGGCAGAGCAAATACGGCATCTCCCGCACCATGCGGGTGGTACTGGACCTGATCACGGTGAAGTTTCTGCTCTCCTACGCCACCAAACCGATCCAGCTGTTCGGCAAGTGGGGTATCTACTCCCTGCTGCTGGCGGTACTGACCGGCGCCACCACCCTGTACATGAAGCTGTTCGCCCAGACCAGCATGAACCGCAACCCGCTCCTCATCCTGACCGCCTTTCTTCTGTTCATGGGGGTGCAGTTCATCACCCTGGGGCTGTTGGGGGAGTTGAACGCCCGGACCTGGTACGAATCCCAGGGCAAACCGGTCTACACGGTGCGGGAGCGCCTGAATGAGCCGGAGTGAGGAACCGCACAACGAGGCGGGGCAGGCGAACGGCGATACCACCGCTGCCCCGCTGAAGATCCTGATGATCGCTCCGACCCCCTATTTTTCCGACCGGGGCTGCCATGTCAGGATCTTTGAGGAGGCCCGTTCGCTCATGGCGCTGGGGCATCAGGTCAGGATCGTCACCTATCATCTGGGACGGGACCTCGAACCGGTGCCGGTGGACCGGAGTATCGGGGTGCCCTGGTACGACAAACGGGAGGCCGGCCCTTCCTGGCACAAGCCGTATCTCGACCTGCTGCTCCTGGTTAGGGCCGCGGCCGTTGCGCGCCGTTTCCGGCCCCATCTCATCCATGCCCATCTGCATGAGGGGGCCCTGGTGGGGTGGCTGGTGGCCCGGCTGCAGCGGGTGCCGCTTTTGTTCGATTATCAGGGCAGCCTGAGCGGCGAATCGCTCAACCACGGTTTTTTCACGGCTGGTTCGCTGCTGCACCGTCTGTTTACGAGGCTGGAACGGCGGATCAACCGGTTGGCCGATCTGGTGCTCACCAGCTCTACGCCGGGGCGGGACGAACTGATGGCCGCGGGGGTACCGGCAGAGCGGGTGGTGGCCTTTCCTGATGGCGTGGATACGAGGCTTTTCCGGCCGCTTGACCGCAGCGAGGCGCGTAACCGGCTCGGCATCAGCGAGGAACTGCCGCTGGTGGTCTATCTGGGGCTTATGAACCGCTACCAGGGCACCGACCTCTTGCTTCAGGCCGCAGCCCTGTTGAAGGAGCGCCGCTGCACCTTTCACCTGCTGCTGATGGGGTTCCCCGATGAGCCGTACCGCCGGGCGGCGCAGGATCTCAAGCTGGCCGGCTTCGTCACCTTTACCGGGAAGGTTGCGTATGCCGATGCACCCCTGCTGCTCTCGGCCGGCGATCTGGCCGTGGCGCCCAAGCTTTCCGCCACCGAGGCAAACGGTAAGCTGTTGAACTATATGGCGTGCGGGCTGCCCACCGTCTGTTTTGACAGCCCGGTTAACCGGGAACTGCTAGGTGATGACGGCATCTATGTCGAACCGGGCAGCGTCGATGGCCTTGTCCGCTGCATCGAAGAGGCCCTGGCCGATAAAGATGAGTTGCAGAAGCGGGGGCACGCGCTTCGGCTCCGTGCCCGTGAGCAGCACGCCTGGAGACAGCGGGCCGCCCTGCTTGACAGGCTGTATGCGCGGCTGCTGCCGCTTGAAAAAAGATCCGCTCCGGAGTAAAGATCAGGCCATGAACAACAAGTCACGTACGTCGCTTGACGACTACACCCTGTTCCGTCTTTTGTGCGAGCTGACCAACAACGAGGTGAGCTCCCAGCGTGAACTGGCCCGGCGTCTGCAGAGTGCCCTGGGACTGGTCAACGGCTATCTGAAAGTCTGCGTTGACCGCGGTTGGGTCAAGGTGCGCACCCTGTCAGCCACCCGCAGCAGCTACAGCCTGTCCGTCAGGGGGGCCGCAGAACGGCGTCGTCTGTCCGTGCGACATGGCCGGTATCTGGATGAGGCTCTGGCGGTGGTTCTTGAAGAGTACCGGCCGCTCATCGCCCGGCTTCGTGAGGAGGGGGTGGACCGGGTGGCCCTGTGCGGCGCCGATCCGGTGGCCTTCCTGGTCTGTCTGGCCCTGCAACAGGCCGGGCTGGAACTGTCGGTGGTCATGGACAGCCGCGGTATCGGGGCTCAGTTTCTGGGGTGGGAGGTGGTCGGCCTGGCCTATGCGCTCTTGGGTGGCACCCATCGAATCGTGATTGCCTCACCCTGGCGTGCCCCTGAACTCTCTGCCGCCCTGCGGGATCTCGGCGCCGATCCGGCCGCCATCCTGGTGCCGCCGCTCTTCCTGGAGGACTGTGATGCAGACTGATGCACGGATCTTTATCGCCGGACATCGCGGCATGGTCGGTGCGGCCATGGTCAGATGCCTTGAACAGGCGGGCTACCGCAGGCTGCTGCTCCGCAGTTCCCAGGAGCTTGACCTGCGCGATCAGGCTGCCGTTGCGGCCTTTTTTGCTGAAGAGAGGCCGGAGTATGTCGTGCTGGCCGCTGCCCGCGTGGGGGGGATCATCGCCAACAGCACTCGCAAGGGTGAGTTCATCTATGACAACCTGTTGATCCAGGCCAACGTGATCCACGAGGCATGGAAGAACGGGGTCACGCGGTTGCTCTTTCTGGGCAGCACCTGCATCTATCCGAAGTTTGCGCCCCAGCCGATCAGGGAGGAGCATCTGCTGACCGGTCCCCTGGAACCGACTAACGATGCCTACGCCATCGCCAAGATCGCCGGCATCGCCCAGTGTCGTGCCTACAATCAGCAGTACGGCGCCCGTTTTCTGGCCGCCATGCCCAATAACCTCTATGGCCCCGGCGACAACTATGACCTGACCGGTTCCCATGTCCTGCCGGCCCTGCTCCGCAAGTTCCATGAGGCGCGGCAGAACGGCGCCTCCACGGTGACCGTCTGGGGGACCGGCGCCCCCCTGCGGGAGTTCATGCATGTGGATGACCTGGCCGATGCCTGCTGTTTCCTGATGAACCTTGACGAACAACGATATGGCGATATTCTGACCTTTTCTGACGCACCTGCCCTGATAAACGTGGGATCAGGCCAGGAAATCAGCATCGCCAACCTGGCCCGGCTGGTGCAACAGGTGGTCGGCTACCAGGGGGAGATAGTCTTCGACACAACCAAGCCGGACGGTACCCCCCGCAAGCTGGCCGACTCCTCCCGCCTCCACGCCCTGGGCTGGCGGCACCGGATTGCCCTGGAAGAAGGGGTGCGGGATGCGTACCGCTGGTTTGTGGCAAATGCGGCAGCACGAAGTTGAGACTGGGTCAGCATGCGTACCTGTCTGTCCAGCTGCCTGCCTGTAACGCTCCGCTGCCGTATTGAGACGCTGCTTGCAGCGCCCGGTTTCAGCAACACCGCCTGGCTGATCGCCGATCGACTGATCAGGATGGGGCTGGGCCTGCTGGTCGGGGTCTGGGTGGCCCGCTATCTGGGACCGGCCGGGTACGGCAGCTTAAGTTTTGTCGGATCCTACGTCATGATCTTTTCCGCCCTCGCCCTGTTCGGTCTTGAATCGATCGTGGTGCGTGAGCTGGTGACCCATCCCGACGACGAACGGGCGATTCTGGGGGCCACCTTCCTGATCCGCCTGGCAGCGGGCATGGCCGCCTATCTGCTGGCCCTGGCGCTGATGCCCCTGTTCAGGCATGATGGCGCCACGACGCTGCTGTTGGTGGCCGTGCTGGGCAGTTCGCTGGTGCTTCAAGCCTTCGATGCCACCGATCTCTGGTTTCAATCCAGGGTGCTTTCCCGGTACAGCGTCATCTCCCGATCTTCCGCCTTCCTGGTCGCATCCGCCGTCAAGGTCTGCATGGTGCTGTACGGCGCCTCCCTTACGGCCATTGCGGCCGCTACCGCCCTTGAAACCCTGTTGGCTGCCGTTCTGCAGGTCGTGGCCCATGCCCGACGCAGTGGGGCGCCCATCTCCTGCTGGCGCTGGGACAGGGGCTGGTCCCGCAGGCTGTTGTCCGGTTCGGCGCCGATGGTCCTGTCCGGGATGGTCCTGATGATCTACCTGCGGGTCGATCAGGTCATGCTGGGGGCGCTGGGGTCCCAGGCGGAGGTGGGACAGTACGCGGCAGCGGTCCGGATATCCGAGGTCTGGTACTTTGTGCCGACCGCCATCGTCTCCTCGCTCTTTCCCGGTCTGGTGGCACTGCGCAGCAGCGATCCGGCAGGGTTCGAGCGCAGGTTGCAGGGGCTCTACAATCTCCTGGCTTTTCTCGGCTATGCCGTGGCGCTGCCGGTCACCTTTATCGCCCCCTGGCTGGTGCGGATACTGTTCGGCGCCGCCTATCAACCGGCCGCTCCCCTGTTGGCGGTCTTGATCTGGGCAGGTCTGTTCGCCAACCTGACGGTGGTGCGGAACGCCCATTTCATCGCCATGGAGTGGGGCCGGGCCTTGCTCTTCAGCACCTCGCTGGGGGCGGTGAGCAACGTTGCGCTGAACCTGTTCCTGATCCCCCGGTACGGCGCCATGGGGGCTGCCGTGGCCACCTGTTTCTCCTATTGGATCGCCGCCCACGGCGCCTGCTATGCGACGGCGCGTCTGCGGCCAACCGCAGCGATGATTGTACGGGCATTGCTGCTGCCCCGTTTCTGGTAGGCCATGCATGTACAGGATCCATGAGACCATAACCGCGCTGGTTCGATTTCTTCGAGGGTATCGGGCCTGCCGGCGGATGCTCACCCATGTCGATCCGGTGTTGCGGCATCCATTTGCCGGGCTCTCCGATGCCCTGGTCGACCGTGAGACCTATCTCCTGGAGGCGTCAACCGGCAGGCGGGTCATCCACTTCGGCTTTCTCGATTCGATCTTTCTGGAGCAGAAGCTGGCTGACGGGTCGCTGCTGCATGCGCGGCTGGGGAAGGTGACGACCTCGCTGTATGGCGTCGATGTCGATGCCGCAGTGCTGGCGAGGTACCGTCACCGCACCGGTGATCTGCAGAACCTGCTGTGGGACATCGCCGACGGCAGCGTGCCGGAACCGCTGCAGCAGCCCTTCGATCTGATCCTGTTTCCCGAGGTGCTTGAACATGTGCCGAATCCCGGTACGGTATTGACCAACCTCGCCGACCTCTGTCGGCGTACCGGCGCCCAACTCTGCCTCACGGCGCCGAACTGCTTTGAGATGTATGGCTTTATGGCCGCCATGCACGGTATTGAGCTGATCCATCCGGACCATTGCTACACCTTTACCCCGTTCACCCTGAGCAGGCTGCTGCAGCTGGCCGGTTTCAAGCTGCTGGAGTTCAAGCAGTATAACTTCGGTTCCGCCCTGGCCCCCGGCATCACGAAAGCGGGGATGGTCGTCCTGTGTGAACCGGAAGACTGGTGCTGAACCGGTGAAGCGGCTTGCAGGCACAACGGTCCTGTTCCTCTTCGGCAGCCTTGAGATGGGGGGGGCCGAAGGGCAGGGACTGCTGCTGGCCCGCCATCTGCTGGAAAAGGAGGGGGCCGCAGTACAGGTGTGGGGATTAGGGGCGGTCAGGGGTGCCGTCGCCGATCAGTGCGACCACTGGGGTATCCCCTGGCGGGCGATGCCGCTGCATTGGGGGCTGCGCCGGAGACTGCCCCATTTGCTGCGGCTTTTTCGGTTTCTGCGGGCAGAACGCCCTGCTATCCTGCTCTCCTACACCACGGTGCCGAACCTGGCGGCGGCCCTGCTGTGGCGCCGGTGCGGCGTCAGGCTCTGCATCTGGAACCAGGCGGATGCCGGGCTCTGCCTGCCACCTACGCTGCTGCACCGGCTGGCTATTAGTCGCATACGTCATCTTGTCGCCAATGCCGAGGGGGGCAG
>JAJYCS010000038.1 GCA_021778115.1 Deltaproteobacteria bacterium | reverse complement strand
ATTGTCACTGAGAAATTTTTCAGCCGCTTCGATACGCGTCAGAAACGCATCCGCCACTTCAAGCCGGTAGCGTTCAGCCAGGTTAGCCGCATAACGCCTGACTCGCGCTTGATATTCCAGTGAGCGCTTAAGCGGACGTTTTGACATCCCGCAGCTCGTTCCTTACGGCATCGAAAAAGGTGTCATCTTCAGCAACAACCGTTCCCAGACCTGCGTGAAGCTCGTACCAACCACGCTCCACCGAGTCGAAAAACTCCTTTTGCTCGTCGGCACTGCGTACATACATTCGTAATGAGTCCCGTAGTACATCCTGCTCATTGCGGCCTTCACGTTGAGCAATCCGTTTCAGGTTCATGCTATCGGCTTCGTCAAGCCTGAGCCCCAGTTGTCTGCTTCCCATAACAAACCCCCCGCCTGGTATCTTTGATACCATTATGCATCATAAGACATCTGGTGGCAATTCATATACTCAGTTCCCCCAGCAGGGAGTTGGCGTAGCCTTCAATGATTTTTACGGTTACCAGACGCCCGATCAGCCCAGGACCGCCGGGAAGATTGACGATCCGACCCGAATCTGCCCGGCCGGTGACCTGGCCTTCCCGCTTGGCCAGCCCTTCCACCAGAACCTGCTGGATCGTGCCGACAGAGGCCTCGTTGTGGGCCCGGCTGTGCTGCAGCTGCAGCTTCTGCAGGCGATCCAGCCGCTCAAGCTTGACCTGCTTGGGCAGGTCATCGGCCAGTTCAGCCGCTCTGGTGCCGGGACGCGGCGAATAGATAAAGGAAAACAGGTCGAAGTAGTTGACCATCTCCATCAACGAGAGCGTATCCTCGAACTCTGCCTCGTTCTCGCCGGGAAAGCCGACAATCATATCACCGGTCAGCTTGATGCCGGGACGGGCAGCCTGCAATTTGTAAACAGTTTCCAGATAGCGCTCCCGGCTATAGCCCCGGTTCATGGCCATCAGAATCCGGTTGCTGCCCGACTGGGCCGGCAGATGCAGGGCGCCGCACAGCTTGGGCAGGTCGGCATAACAGGCGATCAGCTGGTCGGAAACATCCTTGGGATGGGAGGTCATGAAACGGATGCGGCTGATCCCCTCCACGTCGGCCACAGCCCGTAGCAGCTCATGGAAGGGTGGTTCCCCCTCCCCTTTCAGGCCGTAGGAGTTGACGTTCTGCCCCAGCAGCACTACTTCCTGCACGCCCCGGTCAACCAGCTCGCGCACCTCCTGCATAACATCAGCAAAACGACGGCTGATCTCGCGGCCACGCACATAGGGCACGATGCAGTAGGCGCAGAAGTTATCGCAGCCCTGCATCACCGTGACAAAGACGGAAGAACGGTTGGTGCCGGCAATGGGCGGAAACAGGTCCAGCCGTTCGCTGTTGTCCAGAAAATCGGTCTCGCTGCGCCGGAAACCCGCCTCGGCATCCCGCACCATCTCTTGCAGCAGGTGCAGGTTGTGGGTGCCGATTACGATATCCAGCCAGGGATACTCGTTCAGCAGCCGGTCTCCCTCCTGCTGGGCCACGCAGCCGGCAATGCCGATCAGCACACCCGGCCGTTTCTTCTTCAAGTTGCGCAGGTTGGCCAGGTGCTGATGGACCTTGTCCTCGGCACCGCCCCGTACCGTGCAGGTATTGAACAGGAGCAGGTCCCCCTCCCGCAGGTGGCTGGTGGTGGTATACCCCAGCTCTGCCAGCATGGCGACGATCCGTTCCGAATCGTTGACGTTCATCTGGCAGCCGAAGGTGGCTATGTACAGTTTTTTGCGGTGCATTGAATCGTTTTTTATAGTGTTTTACCATGGTTCCGTCAACAGAAAGCTCATGGCGCGCATGGTTTTTCTGGCATGCTCGGGCCGCTCCTGCTATAGTGCCCACCCTGTCCTGCAGACACACGCTGCCTTTCGTACTCAACTTACTTCGTCGTCCAAGGAACGCCCTCTATGACCACCACTGCGGTAATCCAGGCCCTTTCCCAGCGTATCCTGATCCTTGACGGTGCCATGGGCACCCAGTTGCAGGCCCGCAACCTGACCCCGGCCGACTTTGGCGGCGCCGAGTATGAAGGCTGCAATGAAATGCTCGTCCTGACCAGGCCCGACGTGATTGAGGATATCCACAAGGCCTACCTTGCAGCAGGCGCCGACATTGTGGAGAGCTGCTCATTTGGCGCAACCGACATAGTACTGGCTGAGTACGGCCTGGCAGACAAGGTGTTTGAGCTGAACAAGGCTGCAGCCCTTGTGGCACGCCGGGCCTGTAATGCCTACAGCACGCCGGACAAACCCCGTTTTGTGGCCGGCTCCATGGGACCCACCACCCGCACCATCTCGGTAACCGGCGGCGTGACCTTTGAACAACTGGTTAGTGCCTTCAAGGAACAGACCCGGGGACTGCTGGCTGGCGGGGTTGACCTGCTACTGCTGGAAACGGCCCAGGACACCTTGAACCTCAAGGCCGGGGCCGAGGGGATCAGGCTGGCCTTTGAAGAAGTTGGTACGCGAGTACCGCTGATGGTCTCCGGCACCATTGAGCCCACCGGCACCATGCTGGCTGGCCAGAATGTGGAGGCGCTGTATGCGTCGCTCACCCATCTGGAAGAGAATCTGGGGCTGATCAGCATCGGTCTCAACTGCGCCACCGGCCCTGAGTTCATGACCGATCACCTGCGGGCCCTGTCTGAACTGGCCACCTGCCATGTCTCGGTTTATCCCAATGCTGGCCTGCCGGATGAAAACGGCCACTATGCCGAATCACCGGATTCTCTGGCCCAGAAACTATCCCGTTTTGTGGATGAAGGCTGGCTGAACATAATTGGTGGCTGCTGTGGCACCTCGCCGGCCCATATTGCGGCCATTGCTAAAATGGCGGCAGGCCGTACCCCCCGCACGCCGGTCAGCACCCGGCGGAAGCTGGTATCCGGCATTGAGCCGCTGTTTATTGAGGACGATGCGCGGCCAATCCTGGTGGGTGAGCGGACCAACGTGATCGGCTCTCGCAAGTTCAAAAACATGATCGTGGCCGGCCAGTTTGAAGAGGCGGCCGAAATCGCCCGTGCCCAGGTCAAGACCGGCGCCCAGGTGATCGACATCTGCGTGGCCAACCCTGATCGGGACGAGGCATCCGATATGGAGCAGATGCTGCGCTACCTGCCCAAAAAAGTCAGGGCACCGATCATGATCGACTCCACCGATGCCCAGGTGACCGAGCTGGCTCTGCAGCGGTTGCAGGGTAAATGTGTGATCAACTCCATCAACCTTGAAGATGGCGAAGAGCGTTTTGCCAAGGTTGCCCCTCTGCTCAGACGTTACGGCGGGGCTGTGGTGGTGGGCTGCATTGATGAAGACCCCCAGCACGGCATGGCCGTAACCCGTCAGCGTAAGCTGGAGGTTGCACAGCGCTCCTATGACCTGCTGGTCAATAAGTACGGCCTGCGGCCTGAAGACCTGATCTTTGACCCGCTGGTCTTTCCGGTGGGTAGCGGTGATGCCAGCTACATCGGCTCGGCTGTTGAGACCATTGAAGGGGTACGCCTGATTACCGAGGCATTCCCTCAGTGCAGCACCATTCTGGGTATCTCCAACATCTCCTTTGGCCTGCCTGCGGCAGGGCGCGAGGTGCTGAACGCCGTATTCCTGTACCACTGCGTCAAGGCCGGTCTGGGCTATGCCATTGTCAACACCGAGAAGCTGGAGCGCTATGCCTCCATCCCTGAAGAAGAGCGCAGACTGGCTGAAGACCTGCTGTTCTGGCGGGGTGATGATCCGGTGGCAGCCTTTGCCGCTGCCTTCCGCGACAAAAAGCCGGTTTCCCATGCACCCAAGGCAGAGCTGCCGCTGGATGAGCGCCTTCCGCTCTACATCATTGAAGGGGTCAAGGATGGCCTGACTGCTGATCTTGATGCTGCGTTGGCCCGTGGCGACAAGCCGCTTGAGATCATCAATGGTGCCCTGATGGCCGGTATGGCCGAGGTGGGCAGGCTGTTTAACGACAACCAGTTGATTGTTGCCGAGGTGCTGCAGTCTGCCGAGGCGATGAAGGCAGCCGTATCCCATCTTGAGCCGCACCTGGCCACGTCTGAATCTGCCTCCAAGGGCAAGATGCTGCTGGCCACGGTCAAGGGGGATGTGCATGACATCGGCAAGAACCTGGTGGAGATCATCCTCTCCAACAACGGCTTCAAGGTAGTCAACCTGGGAATCAAGGTGGGGCCAGAGGAGCTGATTAGTGCTGCAAAACGGGAGAAGCCTGATTTCATCGGCCTGTCCGGCCTGCTGGTCAAGAGCGCCCTACAGATGATCGTCACTGCCGAAGACCTGAAGGCCGCCGGTATTGATGCACCGCTTCTGGTGGGTGGCGCTGCCCTGTCCCGCGCCTTTGCCGATACCCGCATTGCGCCGGAATATGGGGGCCCGGTGCTGTACGCCAAGGATGCCATGGCCGGCCTGGAACTGGCCAACCAGCTGGTTGATCCCCACTTGCGGCAGCAGTTGATGCTTGATCTGGCGCGCCAACAGGAAGCCAGCCGGGCCACAGCAGTAGCGCGTAAGGCTGGTCAGCAGGCAGCGCAATCGAAAATAGGACCGTCCAGCATCAGTGCTGCTCCGATCTTGGCTGCGCCTGATTTTGAGCAGCATATCCTGCGCGACATCCCGGTGGGGCAGATCATCCCCTACCTCAACCGCCAGATGCTGTACACCAAGCATCTGGGCCTGACCGGCTCAGTGGACAAACTGCTGGCCGGCCAGGATGAAAAGGCGACCAAACTACACCTGACCGTAGAGGCGATGCTGGAGCGGGTACTACAGGAAGGCCTGATCAAACCCCAGGCCATCTACCGCTTCTATCAGGCCAACGGAGATGGCGATGACCTAATCCTGTGCAACCCAGATGGTGTAGAGGCGACCCGCTTCAGCCTGCCCCGTCAGAAAACCGGTGAGCAGCTCTGTGTGGCAGACTTTGTCCGCCCCCTCTCTGGTGGCGAGAAAGACACCATGGCCCTGTTTGCAGTCACCTGCGGTCAGGGTGTACGGGAACTGTCTGAACGCTGGAAGGCTGAAGGAGATTACCTCAACTCTCATCTGCTGCAGGCCCTTGCCCTGGAGCTGGCCGAGGCGACTGCCGAATACCTGCATACCCGCATCCGCACCGCCTGGGGCGTGGTGGATGATCCCAACCTGACCATGAAGCGGCTCTTCAATGCCGAGTACCAAGGGATCCGCGTCTCCTTCGGCTATCCGGCCTGCCCATCGCTGGATGACCAGAAAAAGTTGTTCAGCCTGCTCAGTCCGGAGCAGATCGGGATTACGCTGACGGAAGGGGATATGATGGACCCCGAGGCATCGGTGTCGGCCCTGGTGTTCCATCACCCGGAGGGGAAGTATTTTGATGTAAGCAGGTAATTACCCCTTGAAATCAAGCAGCTTGATGCTTACGTTTCAGTCACCCCAATCAACTGAGAAGGAGAAGAACCGGCATGTCCAAGGCAACAAAGCAGTTTCAGACCGAAGTAAAACAACTACTTGACCTGGTTATCCATTCCCTCTACTCAAACCGCGATATCTTTTTGCGGGAGCTGATCTCCAACGGGTCCGACGCCATTGACAAGGCCCGTTTCGAGGCCCAGTCCAACGAGGCACTGCTGGAGGGCAACAGCGACTGGAAGATCAAGCTGATCCCCAACAAGGACAACGGCACCCTGACCATCCGCGACAACGGCATCGGTATGAGCATGGCAGAGGTGGAAGAAAATATCGGCACCATCGCCAAGTCCGGCACCAAGTCATTTGTACAGGCCATGAAGGATGCCGCTGCCGCAGAGCAGCCGGAGCTGATCGGTCAGTTCGGGGTCGGTTTCTACGCCTCTTTCATGGTAGCAGACAAGGTTACCCTGACCACCCGCCGGGCCGGTGATGCAGCTCACGGTACCCTGTGGGAGTCTGCCGGCGACGGTTCCTACACCATTGAGGATGCCACCAAGGCTGAGCGCGGAACTGAAATCGTGCTGCACCTGAAGGAAGAGTTTAAGGAGTATCTGGATGAGTGGAAGATCCGCTCCATTGTCAAGAAATACTCAGACTTTATCCAGTACCCGGTCTGCATGGATATCACCCGCACCGAGACCCCCAAAGGGGTGGATGGTGAGGAGATCGAAGGGGCCGGTACCATCGAGAAGATTGAGGAGCAGACCCTTAACTCCATGAAGGCGATCTGGGCCCGCTCCAAGAGCGAGGTCAGCGAGGAGGAGTACAAGGAGTTCTACAAGCATGTCTCCCACGATTTTGAAGACCCGTTCCGTACCATCCACTTTGCCGCTGAAGGAACCAGCGAGTTCAAGGCGCTGCTCTACCTGCCGGCCAAGAAACCATTTGACCTGTTCATGGCCGAGCGCAAGCGGGGTATCCAGCTCTACGTCAAGCGGGTCTTCATCACCGAGAAGTGTGATGCTCTGCTACCTGATTATCTCCGCTTCGTGCGGGGCGTGGTGGATTCTGCTGACCTGCCCCTGAACGTCTCCCGTGAGATCCTGCAGGAGGATGTGCAGATCAAGCGGATTCAGAAAAGCCTGGTGGGCAAGGTTCTCTCCACCCTGGCTGACCTGAAGGAGAAGGAGTACGACCAGTACCTGACCTTCTGGAAGGAGTTTGGACCGGTGGTGAAGGAAGGGCTGCACTTTGACTATGCCAACAAGGAGAAGCTGCAGGAGCTGATCCTGTTCCAGAGTACCCGGTCCGGCGAAGGCGAGTATGTCTCCCTCAAGCAGTATGTTGAGCGAATGCCGGAGGCCCAGAAAGAGATCTACTACATTCCCGGCGAGGACAAGGCATCCCTTGAGCAGTCACCGCTGCTGGAGGCGTTCAACGCCAAAGGGTTTGAGGTTCTGTTCATGACCGACCCGGTTGACGAGTGGGTGGTGCAGTCGCTGCATGAGTACAAGGAAAAGCACCTTAAGGCTGTTGACCGCGGCGACGTTGATCTGGACAGCGAAGAGGAGAAGAAGGAGAAAGAGAAGAAGCAGGAAGAGGCTAAGAAGGAGTTCGGTACCCTGCTGGAGCTGATCAAGAACCGCCTGGAGAGCAAAATCAAGGAGGTGCGCTTCTCTAACCGCCTGACCGACAGTGCCTGCTGCCTGGTGGCTGATGATTTTGGTATGAACGCCAACATGGAGCGGATCATGAAGGCCATGAATCAAGCCGTGCCTGAATCAAAGCGTGTACTGGAGCTGAACCCGGATCACCCGATCCTAAAGGTTATGGCGGAGATGCACAAACAGAACCCGGACAACAGCCGTCTGCTGGACTACGCCGATCTACTCTACGATCAGGCCCTCTTGACTGAGGGGACACCGATCAAGGACCCGCTCAAGTTCACCAAACTGGTCAGTGAGCTGATGGTGACGGCGGCCGGCTAGCCGTTTGCCCTGTCGAGCCCTCGATAAGCCCGCGCCCGTTGCGCGGGCTTATCCTTTTCTCTGCCGTTCCGCATACAACAGGGACCCCAAATAGGCCACGATGATCAGATTGACCGTCAGCACCGTCAACCGCGGCCAGGTGACCCTGCGTGATACCTCGAACAGCTCCACCGGCAGATAGACGGCACCGGACAAAAGGCCGAACCATTCGGCCCATACCCGGGCACGCCAAAGGGCAACTGCCTCGACAAAACGGATTGTCGCATAGCAGAGCGCAGAAACGGCCAGGGCCCAGAGCCGGGTGTTGGTTAGGTGAGAAGCGGCATCGATGAAGATACGGGGATAGTGGCTGGAGGGATTGAGATGAATCTCCCTGACCAGCTCTTCAGCTGCCAGATGGAGGTTTGTATGGATCAACAGCAGGATGCCGCAGCCGGTCAAGAGCACCAGTGCCCCTTTGGCCGCTTCAAACAGGGCCACCATATGCAGTCCTTTTTGCCGATAGGTAGG
Source organism: Deltaproteobacteria bacterium (assembly GCA_021778115.1). Taxonomy (GTDB): domain Bacteria; phylum Desulfobacterota; class Desulfuromonadia; order Geobacterales; family Pseudopelobacteraceae; genus Trichlorobacter. The sequence continues at coordinate 14,087 of JAJYCS010000038.1, read as the reverse complement.
TCTATGGGCGGAACCGGACATGCTTCCTCCAATACTATCAGCCTTGGGCTGATCATGCACCCCATTCATAGCACGATGTGCCGGTGATGGCCAGACCAGGCCCCGAATGCCATACTCTTGTTTGCACTGTTGCCCCAGCCCTGGTTGTGCCCCGGCAGACAGGAGCCTTCAGCCCCGCAGGAGTGTCACCATGCCGATATGCCACCCATGAAGGTACTCTTTATTCACCCGTACGGCAGCAACTTCCTGGCCGGCAAGCCGGACATCACCACCATCTTCAACGTGATGCCCCCGCTGGGGCTACTCTCCATCATGGCCTGGCTCGAGCAACACGGCGTACCCTCCGAAATCATCGACTGCTATGCCACCCCGATGCCGCAAGACGCGTTGGTTGCGGAGATCATCCGCCGCCATCCCGATATGGTGGCCTTCTCCTGCACCACCTCGTCGTTTCTCGAAGGTAACCGGATCGCCGAGGCCCTCAAGCAGCGTGACCGCCGGATCACCGTGGTGTTCGGCGGTGCCCACGCCTGCACCATGGGACCTGTGCTCCTGGACCGTTTCCCGGCTATCGACTACCTGGTGTTGGGTGAAGGCGAACAGACCATGCTGGAGTTGGTGCAGGCCGGTTGCCGCGCCCCGGACGCCATTCCCGGCCTTGCCTATCGTAACGAGCAGGGGCTTGGCGTTGCCTCGGCCCCACGTGAACTGATTGCCAACCTGGATCTGCTTCCCTTTCCGGCCTACCACCTGCTACCCGGCTTCCCCCATAAATACAAGCTACCGCTGTTCAGTTCCCCCAAATTTCCCAATACCAGCATTATCTCAAGCCGTGGCTGCCCCTACCAGTGTTCCTACTGCGACCGCTCGGTCTTTTCTCGCGGTTTTCGCTTCAACTCGCCCGCGTACATCCTGGAACATGTGGCCATGCTCAAATGCGACTACGGTATCCGCCACGTCTTTTTCTACGATGACCTGTTCACCTTTGACCGCAAGCGGGTAGCCGAATTTTGTGAACTAAAAGAAAAGAAGGGGATTGATGTCGGCTACAACTGTATCGCCCGCCTGGAGCATGTCGATGCCGAACTGTTGCACCTCCTGAAGCAGTCCGGTTGCTGGCAGGTAAATTTCGGCATTGAATCGGGCGACCCGGAGATTCTCAAAAAACACCGCACATTCTATCGGCTCGATGAGGTGGGGCGCAAGCTGCAGATGGTGAAAGACAGCGGCATGCGGGTCAAGGGGTTGTTCATGGTGGGGCTACCGGGGGAGGACGAGGCGGCCATCCGACGCACCATCGACTATGCGGTCAGTCTGCCGCTGGATGAGATCAACGTCACCAAGTTTACCCCCTTCCCCGGTGCGCCGGTCTACAAGACCATTGGCCAGTTTGGGGAGTTCACCGAAGATTGGGAGTTAATGAACTGTATGAATTTCGTCTTCATCCCCCAGGGTATGACCAAACAACAACTGGAAGGGCTGTATGACGAGTTCATCAGCCGTTTCTACCGTCGCACCCGCATACACTGGGGCTATACCCAGATGTTCTGGAAGTCACCCCACAGCATGCTGGACTTTCTCAAAAACCTGCCCGCTATCATCCGGTTTGAGCGGCAGCAGCACTGGTGATGACCAGTTATTTCGTAAACGTATCCGTCACCGCATGACCGGCCTTTTTACTTTCTTCTTTAATCTCGTGGCCGACCTTCTTAGCTCCTTCTTTCGTCTCGTGACCAGCCTTTTTAAAGGCCTCCTTGGTCTCCCGAGCGGCCTTCCGGGCATCTTCCTTAATGGTTGTACCAACCTTTTTCGCCGCCTCTTTCGTCTCGCGGCCGGCTTTTTTAAAGGCCTCCTTGGTCTCCTGGGCTGACTGTTTCACCTCGGCGGTGAACTGATTTGCCCATCCCCTGGCAGCCATACAGAAAAAGAACAGGATACTGAGCACGATGGTCGATCGCAACATGAATGGTTACCTCCCGATGGCGCGTTGTTGCAGCAGGGCCGGCACCAGCGCCAGCGCCGCAGCGGCTGTGAAACCGATGCCGAGGTTGGTCGCCCAACCGATGGACGACATGGCGCCGTAGTCGGTAAAGGCCAGTGAGCCGAACCCGGCAATGGTGGTGAGGGCGGAGAGCAGCACCGACCGACCTGACTGGATAAAGGCCGCTTCCTGCCGTGCTGGGTCTGTTGCAGAGCAGCGGTGTTGAATATGGAGACCGTAATCGCTCCCCATGCCGATGATGGTCACCAGCACCATGATATTCATGAAGTTGAGCCTCATCCCCAACAGCGCCATGGCGCCGACCATGGCAACGGTACCCAAGAGGACCGGCCCCAATGAGGCGGTGATCCCCGCAAAATTCCTGAAATGGACCAGCAACAGCAGCAGCACAAGCCCTCCCCCCAGACTCACTCCCAAAATCGCGCTGTGCCGTACCGCTGCCAACAGCTCGGCGCTTATCAGATCGGTGCCGGTGACCCGTGCCTCAGGGGCAACCCGGTGGAGCTGCTGCAGAAAAGCGCGCAGATGAAGCTGCCCAGGGCGATAATAGAGGTAGGTAAGGGCATGCCAGCCGCTATGATCCTGTACCAGATGACGATCCACCACACCACGTAAGGGGGAGGCGGCCAAACGGTGTATGAGCGTGGTCGAGGGTACCGGGGTTGTCAGGCTGCCGGCCTGCAGCATCGTGAGATAGGGGGTGAAGGGGGCGATGGCAAATCCTCGAACCGCCAATTTTTCTGCGATCGTCGCAGCAGGTTTTTTGATGCGTCGCAACCGCTCAATCAGGTGCCGTTGTATCGTCTCACCGTTTATGGCCTGGCCGATGCCGGACCATGCCTGCAGTTCACCCCGTGCGGTCAATCGCTCCGCCAGGGCCTCGACAGGCCGGGAGTGCCGCAGCGCCTCATCCTGACGGGGGGCATCCAGGGCAACCAAAAGACTTCTGGGGGCCAGATTCAGGTGCCGTTCCACCAGTTCCTGGGCCTTGAACGCCTCGGAATGCCTCGGTTGCAGGTTCTTCAACTCGCCGTCAAAGGAGATGCCGATGGCGGACAGGGCGCCGAGTAGCAGCACCCCAGCGGCAATCCAGAAAAGCAGGCGCGGCCGTTGCCCGGTGAAACGCCAGAGTCGCCCCATCCCCAATGCCGGCAACGGCCGGTAGTACCTGGCCGGTCCATCAGTCGCCCGCAGCAGGATCGGCATCAGCAGGAGAGTGGCATAGAGTGAGTAGATCACCCCAAGCCCCACCAGGATGCCCAGTTCGGACAACGCGCGCACCTCCGACCAGCCCAGTGCCAGAAATGGCAGGGCTGTGGTCATGGCCGCGGTGAAGAGTCCCTGCCCGGTATCCACAACGGCCATCTGGATAGCCTCGTCGGTAGTGGCGCCGGCCGTCCGTTCGGTCTGAAAACGGTCGTAGAGGTGGATGGAGTAATCGGTGCCAAGGCCGATGATCAAGGCCATGAAGGCAAAGGAGATGATATGGATGCCGGTCAGGAAAAGGGCCGCCGTCCCCAGGGCGAAGAGTACCCCGATGCCGAGGATCAACGGGATCATGAGGGTCGGCAAGAGCCGTCGATACACCCCGTAGAAGATGCCCAGGACCACGAACAGCGATGAGAGAACGCAGGAGAGGATATTGGCCTTCATGGCGGCCTCATCGAGCACGGCGCTGATGTGGGCCCCGGCGCAGGAGACTTTGACCTTGAGCCCCTGCCGGGCCCGATTGATACCGTTCACCAGGCTACGGGCGAACGCCATATCATCCACCGGCCGTACCGGTTCGGCGATCATGATCAATACCCGGCCATCGCGGGAGAGGAAGTACGGTGATGTCGTATCCAGATTGAGGGCCTGGCTGCCCCGTTTGAGCCGCGGCAGAAACAGCTCCCGCACCCCCAGCGGATCAGCAACGGTCAGGCGTACGCCGCTCCCGCCGAAAGCGCCGGCAAGTTGGGCGGTGAGACGGCCCAAGGCCTGATCAATCCCCTGGGGAGTGAAGCGTGCGGCCAGGGGGACCATCTGTTCAGGGGGGACAAAGGCGGCGGGATGTGAGGCGGCAAAGCCCACCAGATCGATGAAACGCCGCTCTTCGGACTGTTCGTAAATACGGTAGGTCACCCGTTTGAATGCCGGCCCTCCCGCCACCTGGAGGGCGCGAAGCCGCCCGGCCAGTCGAGCCGCCTCGATGGGGAGCAATGCGGGGTCCCCTTCAAGGAGGAAGTACGCATCACGGGAACCGCCGGACCAGGTCAGAGAGTCCAGCATAAGTCCCATGGCCGGACGATGGGCCGGAAAGAGATGAAAGATATCAGTATCGAATCGGATGGTGCGGAGCGCACAGAACGAGAGCAGGACCATAAACAGGAAGATGGCGATGAGCAGACGGGGGGCGCGTCGGGTGGTCCGCTCGATCCAGCAGAGATGCCTGACCGTCAGGCGGTTCACCTGCCCCAGAAAACCGCTGCGGCCCGACACGGACATGGCGTTCAGCGGTCTTTAAGTGAGGCGAGGGGGAAGAGACGCAGCCCCTGGAGAGGGATAGCAAACAGATGGTCAGCAAGGGGGATGTTTACCTCCGGCTCCTCCAGGGTGAGGCGGATATGGTCGCCATCGGCGTTATCCATTCGCAGTTCCAGCGGTACGGGCACACCGGCCAACACGGTGTAGTTATGGTAACGGACCCGCTGGCCGTCCGACAGACGCTTCTCAACCACCAGACCGTTCGCCAGGCGTATCTGTTCCACCTCACCCTGGCCGGTCGGACGCGTGATGATGCCGTCCTTCGGCCCTCCGGCCGGGGTCTCGAATGCCAGCACCCAGCGAAGCATGGCAAGCGGTTGTTGGCCGGCGGTGGCCGGCAGTTCGCCCAGTGTGCCCCGGTAAGCCACACCGCTGGATGGATAGGCCAGGGTCAGCTGATTTCCCGCAAGCTGCGCCTCCATCACGGTGGTGCCGAAGGGGGAGAGGATAATTAACCGCAGCTGGTCGGGACGGCGGTACACCATCACCCCGCGGCCGGCCAGATTCTTCTCTGCGCTGTGCAGGGAGAGGGTGACGGTGGAGCGTAAGGTATCCAATAGCGCTCCGGAGACCTGAGCAGGCTCGGTGGAAAGCAGTGGCGGGTGTGTGGCGCAGCCGACAAGGATGAGCAGGAGGATGATGACGGACAAAAGGCGTGTCATGGTTGCTTACTCCAGGCGAAAATCGGCATCGGTCAGGCCGATGTTTTTGCGGGTATTGCGGAAGGTCATCACGGTACGGTCACCGGTGCGCTCCTCCAGCACCAGACTGCGGACAATACCATCACCCAGCAGCACCGTCAGGGACGTAAGTTCTCCTCCCGGCGCCGGCCGGATGACGATACTGGTCAACGGGCCGCGCTGTTCGGCCCGCACCTCCATCCCGGCGGGGATATGGGTCACCGGGGCGGCTACCAGGGCAAACCAGTGGGAGAGTCCCGCGCCTTGGGGGAGAACGACCCGCTGGCGTTCTCCCCGAGCCCCCAGACGCTGTTCCAAAATGTTATCCTTCAGGAGGACCGTGCCACTGTAGGGAGGCGCCAGGACCATCATAAAGCGGTCAGGACGCTTGAATCGGACGATGCCATGCATACACAGTTTTTTCTGCAGGATGGAGAGCTGCTTTTCCTCCGTCAGTTGGGCGGTAAAGTCCTGGAGCCCGACAAAGGAACGCCGCAGCGCCTCAAGCCCTTCAAGCGGCGTCAGGGGGCGGGCGAAAACCGGCAGGACCGGGTAGCACAGCATAAAAACGGCAATACTTACGGCATAGAGGAATTTTTTCATAGTGGACCGGTCCCCAGGGTCAGCGTCAGATGCAGCAGTTCATCGCCGGAGGCGGTCACCCGGCCCTCCAACAGGCAGAGTCGGCCAAATACCTTAAGCACCCTGCTCTCAGCTTCCAGGGTTTCACCCGGCTCTGGAGGACGGCCGAAACGGGCCTGATCCAGCGACGCCAGAAATCCCCCCTCTCCTTGCACTGTCTGGGTTGCAAGACCGGAAACCTGAGCCAGCACCTCCAGCAACAGCGTCTGGGGGATGGCCGGCAGCGAGGCGCTGGTGCGATAGCGGGCCCGTGCGCTGCAACCCGGCTGCTGTTCCAGGACTCGATCCAGGAGCAGAAACGGAAAACGGTGTGGGAGGTATCTGTCGGGGGCAGTGCTATGCAGGGTCGCCACCTTCCAGGGTAATGGCAAAACAGGGCCCTTCCGGTGATGCGGCCAGATGCAGCCCCTCTTCCCCCGGTGAGAGCAGGCGGCTCAACATCCCCATCACCACCCCTCCCATGGCCAGGGATCGGCCGAATATCCGGCCAGGACGATGCAGGGTGGTCGCTGAGACCCCGCGCAGCAAGGGCTCGACAAAGGGCTCGGCGCCGGAAACCGTTACCTGCGTAAAGGAACGCCGTTGCGGCAACAGTCGATCTCTCCCCTGCTGTTCGGCTCCAGCGAGGAGCAAGCCCAGTGTGGCGATCCGTCGGATATGTCCACGGATACGGGCTCCGCGGGCTTTCGCATGATCCGGCCGTTCCAGCACCAAGATGCCGGAACCCTCGCCAAAGCCTGCAGCGTGGGTCTGCAGTTGCCCCAGGGCGGCAAACCCCTGCATCATCTCCGGGGTCAGTTCATCGACGCCACCGGTCAGCATGACATCCGCCCTACCCTCTTCGAGAAAACGACAGGCGGCCAGCAGGGCCGATTCAGCAGAGCAGAACCGCTGTACAAAGGTGATATTGGGACCTTGAAGGTTGTATGCGATGGAGGTATTGCTGGCCGGCGCGTTTGCCACGGTGTTCGGGAACAGCAGCGGGGAGAGTCCGACTGCCCCCTGCTCAAAATAACCGCTCAAGAAGTCAACTGAATTGGCTATGCCGCCAAAACCGCACCCCAGAGCGATACCGATCCGTTGCGGAGAGAGCGCGTCTGCGACGAGACCAGCCTCAGCCAATGCCAGGCCGGCGGCGGCAACGGCGAACTGGCTCCCCCGGTCAAGCTTCCGTGCCCGTAGTGGGGGGATAAAATCAGCGACCTTGAACCGTTCCGCCCTACCCCACAGTAATCCCAGATGACCATCACTGAGCTCGGCCGGTACCGGGCATAAGCAGGTGCGACCTTCATGCAGGGCCTCCAGCAGGGGTTGCAGACCGGTACCGGCTGTAGTGATGGCGCCGACGCCGGTAATCGCCATTGGAGAGACAGGGGGCGTCATCAACAGCACCACTCCTGTGGCAGATCGGCAGCGCCCATGACCAGGCTGGTGATGTTGCCGCCAAAGGCAAATGAATTTGACAGGGCGATGGTGCTATCCGATGGCCTGCTCCCCTGGTGCCCGTAATCCAGGTCGCATGCCGGATCGGCCCCTCTGAAGTTGAGGGTTTGCGGAATGGTTTTGGCACGTAGCGCAACCAACGTGGCCACCGCCTCAATGGCGCCGGCCGCCCCCAGGCAATGCCCGGTGATCGGCTTGGTGGAGATAAGCGGCACCTGTGGGGCACGTTTGCCGAAGAGACGCTTTACGGCACTGGATTCCACCAGGTCATTCAGGGGGGTACCGGTACCGTGGGCGTTTACCCATCCTACCCAATGGGGCTCAGCCCCTGCTAGGGAGAGGGCGGTGCGCATGACCCGCGATGCCGCCTCACCGCTTGGCTCCGGCGCGGTCATATGGTATGCCTCCCCGGCAAGCGCATAGCCCAGGATATAACCGAGGATTGTGGCGCCGCGTTTTCGTGCCGCAGACTCCCGCTCGAGTACCACAAAGGCAGCGCCTTCACCTAAGGTGATCCCTTGGCGCCCCAGACTGAAGGGGGCACATGGTTCGGGATCCATCACCCGAAGCGCGTTGAATCCGGCAAAGGTCAACAGGGCCAGAGAATCGGCCCCGCCGCACAACATCGCCTGCTGACGTCCGGTTCGGATCAGATCCGCAGCCCAGCCTATGGCGGTGGCAGAGGAAGAACATGCGGTGGTGATACTTCCCTGATACCCTGCCAGACCAAAGGCGCGGGCAAGTTCAGTACCGGTCTTGTCCGGCAGTACCCCCCGCAACAGATCAGCCGGGGCGTCTTCATGGCGCAGTCTGGCTGCCAACCACTGTTCGGCCTGCAACATCCCGGCGGCACCACCGCCGATACAGACCCCCATCGCATAGGGGTCATAGCTGCCGGTGAGTGCGCTCATGGTCAGGGCCTCCTGGGCCGCTAGCAGGGCAAACTGATCGGTGCGCGAGAGACGTTTGAGCAAGCGGCGGGGGAAGAGGGCGGCGGGGTCGTAGTCCCGCACCTGCGCGCCGATCTTGGCCGGGAAAGGGGCCACGTCAAAGAGGTCCAGGGGTCCGATGCCACTCTTTCCCTGGAGGATGGCATCACAAAAGCGGGGAAAGGAGGGAGCGGCGCCGCAGAAGACACCACAGCCGGTGATGGCTATCCGGGTACCGGTCACAGAATCCCCCCGTCCACCACCAGGCAGTGTCCCGTGATGTAGGATGCCTGGGGGGAGGCGAGAAAGGCGACGGCAGCGGCCACTTCATCCGGCTGTCCGATCCTCCCCAGGGGGGCAGCGCTGAGGATGCGGTCCATCTGATCCTTGCCGAGCCGGTCGGTCATCCCGGTCGCGATGAGACCCGCGGCGACCGCATTGACCCTGATCCCCAAGGGCCCGAGCTCCCGGGCCAGGGATTTGGTGAAGCTGATGACGGCCCCTTTGGATGCTGCGTAATTGGTCTGGCCAATTGCTCCGGAGAGACCTGAGATGGAGGTGACATTGACAATGGCGCCGCGACGCCGGGCTAGCATCTTGCGTGCCCCCCACTTACAGCAGTGGAATAGCGGGTAGAGGTTGGTACGGATGACCTGATCCCAGTCATCGCTGGACATCATGGCTAGATAACCGTCGCGGATGATACCGGCGTTGTTGACCAGGAGGTCCAGATACCCAGTCATGGCGCTTGCAGCGTCAACAAGCGCCACCGCCCCTTCCTCGGTGCTGACGTCTGCCTTGATGACCGTGACGCTCCCCGGCAGGCCTGCCGATTCCTGGCGAAGAGTCGCTGCAGCATCCTCATTTGCCCGAAAGGCTGCAACGACATGGGCGCCCGAAGCGGCAAGACGTAACGATATGGCGCGACCGATACCGCGTGTTCCACCGGTCACCGCCACCACCGTATCCTGAAAATCCATGGCTACTCCTGCAGGGATGAAATCAATCGTTACTATAAACGAACTGCCGCCATCTTGTCCAGAAACAGGCAAACGCCCCTCCCCTCGGCTGTGGCGATCCGGTGATAACGGCATTGACAGGGTTACCTCACCCCCCGTATAGAGGAGGGAACGGTGGTGGTATGAGGGGGATAACGGGGGGAGGGACTGAGCATGTCGAGATTACAACGTGAGGCGCAGGGGGTACGACTGCTCTGGGGGGGATTCTGGAGTGCACGTATCATTATAACCGCAAACAACTACCATATCTTCGATCAGTTACAGGAACCAACAGCTGCAGATCAGGTGGCCCGGGCCATAGCGGCAGATCCACGGGCCACGGAGGTGCTGCTGGATGCCCTGACGGCGTTGCGGCTGGTCCGCAAACAGAAGGGGCTATACCGTAACACCCGATTGAGCGGCACATTCCTGGTGAGCGGTACGCCCCATTATCAGGGTGATATCCTCAAACATGCAGACAATCTCTGGCAGGGCTGGTCGCAGTTGGACGGGGTGATAAAAACCGGCAACCCGGCAACCAAAGTGGATTTCGACCATCGAGCCTTTATTATGGGGATGCATAACATCGCCTATCTGATCGCACCCGAGGTGATCGGGGCGATAGGGATGGCGGGGGTAACCAGCGCCTTGGACCTGGGAGGAGGGCCCGGCACGTACACCCTTGAGATGCGGCGTCAGGGGGCGCCGTCGGTGACCCATTTCGATCTCCCGGCAACCACGGCCATTGCCCGGCAGGTGGCTGCCCATGCCGGCGTACCAGACGGGATTACCTTTAGATCCGGCGATGTGCTTAAGGACGAACTGGGTACGGGATACGACCTGATCCTGCTGAGCCAGTTCATCCACTCCTTTGCAGCGGAGGAAAACCTGTTGGTATTTACCAAGGCCTGCCGGGCACTGCGCCCCGGAGGAAGGATTGCGGTGCAGGAGTTCCCCCTGCACCGGGATCACGCCTCCCCCACCCAGGGGGCCTTATTCAGCGTCAACATGCTGGTGAATACGCCGGGAGGGCGTTGTTATCCCCCTTCAGAAATCCGCAGCATGTTGCGGCAGGCCGGTTTTGTCAGGGCCTCCAGCAGTTTGGTGGCCGGCAATAGCCTGACCATCGCCTCTCGGCCCAAGAACACAAAGGCCCCCAGGAGATAACTCCACAGGGGCGTCGTGCGGGAATCGGTGAGACGGCTGGATGCCTAGGTGAGAGCGGCGTTCAGGTCAGCCAAGAGCTGCTCCGGGTCGAGGCCATGGTTGATGGCTCCAAGTTCGATCGGTTCGCTCTGTGCCCCGAGACAACCGACGCAGGCCAGGTTGTAGCGCTTCAGCACTCTGGCGGTTTCCGGGTGTTGTTGCAGCATATCCAGAAAGATGGTGTCTTTAGTGATCTTGGCTGCTTTTTGTGCCATGTCTCGACCTTTGCCTCAGTATTTGATGTCGATGATCTCGTATTCCTTGGTGCCTGACGGTACCGTCACCCTGACCGAATCGTCCAGTTTATGGCCGATCAACGCCTTTCCCACCGGAGAGGTACAGGAGATCTTGCCCAGCTTGATATCTGCTTCATCCTCCCCCACAATCTTGTAGGTAATCTCTTCCTCTGTCGCCGTATCATAGAGGGTAATCGTGGCGCCAAACACTACCTTGTCTGGGGCAAGGCCAGTCAGATCCACGACATGGGCCCGGGCCAGCTTGCCCTGCAACTCAAGAATCCTGCCTTCAATAAACCCCTGGCGATTCTTGGCGGCATCATACTCGGCATTCTCCGACAGATCCCCATGACTGCGCGCCTCGGCAATATCCTGAATAACCTTGGGCCGTTCTTCACGGATCAGACGCTTCAACTCCTCCTGCAACGACTCATAGCTCTCTTTGGTTAAGGGAATGGTGTTCGACATCTGCTCCTGCAACTCCTAACATAGGTAATCCTGCAGTGGCTTCACCTGCAGTTCCTGGCTTTTTAACACGGAAATGGCATCCACAGCGGCACTGGCGCCGGCGGTGGTGGTGTAATAGGCGATATTGTGCATAAGGGATTCACGCCGGATAGAAAAGGAATCGGCAACCGCCTGTGCCCCCTGGGTGGTGTTGATCACCAGCTGGACCTCGCCATTTTTGATGGCGTCGACGATATGGGGACGGCCATCCTTGACCTTGTTGACCCGCTTGACCGGTATCCCTTTTTCTTCCAGAAAAACAGCAGTGCCTGCCGTTGCCAGCAGGCCGAAGCCAGCCTTATACAGCTTTTCAGCGGCGTTTACAACATGTTTCTTGTCGGCGTCACGGACGCTGATAAAGGCGTTACCGGCCATCGGCAGTTTGACATTCGCCCCGACCTGTGACTTGGCAAAGGCCTCGGCAAAGCTGTCGCCGATCCCCATCACCTCACCGGTTGATTTCATTTCCGGACCAAGGATCGTGTCCACCCCGGGGAACTTGACAAACGGGAAGACCGCCTCCTTGACCGAGAAATAGGCCGGCACAATATCACCGGACACCCCCAGCTCGGCCAGGCTCTTGCCAGCCATCACCCGGGCCGCGATCTTGGCCAACGGACGCCCGGTGGCCTTGGAGACGAACGGCGCGGTACGGGATGCCCGCGGGTTTACCTCCAGCACGTAGACCGTACCGTCCTTCACCGCGTACTGGACGTTCATCAGTCCCTTGACGTTCAGTTCCAGGGCCATTACCTCGGTCTGGCGCCTGATTTCTCCCACCAGCGAGGTGTTAAGGGAATATGGCGGCAGGGAGCAGGCCGAGTCGCCGGAGTGGATGCCGGCCTCCTCGATATGCTCCATAATCCCGCCGATCACCACCTGCGTTCCGTCGCACAGGGCATCAACGTCCACCTCAATGGCATTATCGAGGAATTTGTCTATCAGGATCGGGTGTTCCGGCGAGGCCTGGACGGCCGTGGTCATATACCGCTGCAGGTTTTCGTCATCGTACACGATCTCCATGGCGCGGCCGCCCAACACGTAGGAGGGACGCACTACCACCGGATAGCCGATCCGGTTGGCCGCAGCAAGCGCCTCTGCGGTGGAACGGGCCGTGCCGTTAGCCGGCTGCAGCAGGTTGAGCTTATGCAACATCTCCTGGAACCGCTCGCGGTCCTCGGCCCGGTCGATGGCGTCCGGGGTGGTGCCGATGATCGGTACCCCGGCCTTTTCCAGGGCCACGGCCAACTTGAGTGGAGTCTGCCCCCCGAACTGCACGATCACGCCGGTCGGCTTTTCCTTGGCCACGATCTCCAACACATCCTCCAGGGTGAGCGGCTCGAAGTACAGGCGGTCGGAGGTGTCGTAATCAGTGGAGACCGTCTCCGGGTTGCAGTTGACCATGATGGTCTCAAAGCCGTCCTCGGCCAGGGCGAAGACACCATGCACGCAACAATAATCGAACTCGATCCCCTGGCCGATCCGGTTGGGGCCGCCGCCGAGGATTATGATCTTCTTGCGGTCCGTAATATCGGCCTCGCATTCCTGCTCATAGGTGGAATAGAGGTACGGAGTGTAGGCCACGAATTCTGCAGCGCAGGTATCCACCCGCTTATAGACCGGGCGGATGTTCAGTTGCCAGCGCAGCTCCCGCACGGCATCCTCGCTGGTCTTCCACAGCTTGGCCAGCATCTTGTCGGAGAAGCCGTACTGTTTGGCCTCGAACAGCTGGTCAGCGGTAATACCCCCCCTTTTGTCCCCCCCTAAATTAGGGGGGGATAGAGGGGGGGTAAGCTGCTTCAGCTCATCCTCTTTTTCAATGATCTGGCGGATGCAGTGCAGGAACCAGGGGTCGAAGAAGGTGTGGCTTTGGATCTCTTCCACACTCATGCCGCTGCGCAGGGCATCCCCCAGATACCAGACCCGCTCGGCGTTGGGGGTCTTCAGCTTGTCCATCAGCAACAGCTGCTCCTTGTCGGTCAGGCTGCGGCGGGTTTCTGAGGCGATGTCGAACAGCTTGGAATCCAGACCGCAGACACCGATTTCCAGCGAACGCAGCGCCTTCTGGAACGACTCCTTGAAGGTACGGCCGATGGCCATCACCTCCCCCACCGACTTCATCTGGGTGGTGAGGGTGGCATCGGCAGCCGGGAACTTCTCGAAGGTGAAGCGCGGAATCTTGGTCACCACATAATCGATGGTCGGCTCGAAGCAGGCCGGGGTTTCGCGGGTGATGTCGTTGGTAATCTCGTCCAGGGTGTAGCCCACGGCCAGTTTGGCCGCGATCTTGGCGATCGGAAAACCGGTGGCCTTGGAGGCCAGGGCCGAGGAGCGGGAGACCCGCGGGTTCATCTCAATCACCACCAGACGGCCATCTCTTGGGTTCACGCCGAACTGGATGTTGGAGCCGCCGGTGTCAACCCCGATCTCGCGGATGATCTTCAGGCTTGCGTCTCGCAGGATCTGGTATTCCTTGTCGGTCAGGGTCTGGGCCGGGGCCACGGTAATGGAGTCGCCGGTGTGGACCCCCATCGGGTCAAAGTTCTCGATGGAGCAGATGATCACCACGTTATCGGCGGTATCGCGCATCACCTCCAACTCGTACTCCTTCCAGCCGATGACCGATTCCTCCACCAGGATCTCGTCGGTTGGTGAGGCCTCGATACCAAAGAGGGCCATCCGCTCGTACTCTTCCATGTTGTAGGCGATGCCGCCGCCGGTACCACCCAGAGTAAAGGAGGGGCGGATAATGGCCGGAAAACCGACCTGTTTGATCACCTCCAGCGCCTCGTCGCGGTTATGTGCCAGTCCGGAGCGCGGCACCGCCAGGCCGATCTTCTCCATGGCCTGTTTGAACAGGGTGCGGTCCTCGGCCTTTTTGATGGCCGGCAGTTTGGCGCCGATCAGCTCAACACCGA
>JAJYCS010000096.1 GCA_021778115.1 Deltaproteobacteria bacterium | reverse complement strand
TTCAAGGGAGAGCTCCTGCAACTGTAGCGGAGGGGCGTAGGGTGAGACCGGTGGGTTCAGCCCCCGCAGCCGCTCCACTTGGGCATGACGCACCAGCAGCAGCGGGGGCATACCGCAGCTCAGCCACCGGCATACCTGTTTGAGCGGGTCAAGTTCCATGACAAGACCGCTGAAGACCTCGTCCTCCAGCACGTTATCGGCGGCAAAGCCCATAACCGAAGTTGCCAGATGTCCGAACCCCAACCGACAGCAGATGCCGGCCCGTGCGATATGGTTGAAAAAGGCGGTGGTCAGCATGGAGGTGACCGCCGCGGACAGCCCATGCCCCATGGCATCGGCCAGAAAGAGCAGCAGACGACCGTCATCGCCAGTGACCACGGCATAACTGTCACCTGACATGATATCACGGGAGCGTTGTTGCAGGTCCACCAACCAGCCCCCTCCTGCTTCTTCCCCCTGCAGCAACAGGTCCGCCAGCTGATTGTGGGCGATATGCTGTTCCTTGGCCAGGGCCAGTTCCTGCTGGCGCGAGTGGTAACGGTTGCGATACTGCAGCAACTCCACCTCCAGTTCCCGGGCCCTGTTCTGTTCCTTCAGCAGGTCCCGGGCCGCCTTGTTTTCCAGGTGGGTCTTGATCCGGGCCAGGACGATCGGCGGGCTGACCGGTTTGGTGAGGTAATCAACGGCCCCCAGCTCCAGTCCCAGCTGTTCATCTTCCGTCTCACTCATGGCAGTGAGAAAGATGACCGGGATCTCACGGGTCGCCGGATCGTCCTTCAGTGCACGACAGACGTCGTAGCCGTTAAGTCCCGGCATCATGATGTCAAGCAGGATCAGATCCGGCGGGTTATCACTCCGTGCGATCCGCAGGGCGCGCTCACCGTTATTGGCTCCCTTGACGAGATAACGGTCCTTCAGGAGGCCGAACATCAACGTCAGGTTATCGGGGGTGTCATCAACCACCAGTATGGTCGGCTGGTCCGGGCTGCCGGTTTGTCCGAGCATCTCAACTCCTTTCCAGCAGCGCAGCGACCTGTTGGAGCGCCTCCAGGGCCGCGTCCACCTCGAAGGCGGCAACCGCCTTCGCCAACTGGCGTACCGGCTCTGCCAGGGGGGTGCCGTTTGTCGCAGCAACCAACTCGTCGGCCACCTCTCCAGCCTCAAGGTTGTTCTGCTCCAAAAGCGCACGCAGACGGTTCAGAAGGGTGGAGAGCGACCGGTGGTCCCTGGCGCCCCTCCCACCCGTCGCAGGCGACTCCCCCCCCTCCAGACAGGCGAAGGCCGCTGTCAGGGCCTCCTCGGTCCGGGCCAACAAGCGGTCAATCGTCGCTGCCCCGGCCTGGTGCCGGCAGGCCTGTTCAAGGGCATCCGCCGCCTGCTGCACCCCCTTTGCACCGATGATACCGGCCGCCCCTTTCAGGCTGTGTGCGGTGCGGGTGGCGGCCAGGGGATCGGCAGCCCCCCGCGCTGTGGTAAACTGCACCGCAAACCCGGCGTGACTCTCCCGGAAGCGGCAGAGCATCTTCCGGTACAGGGCCGGATCATGCATGGTACCGGCCAAACCGGCATCGGTATCAATATCCACGGGCTGTTGTTGCCCCCCTATCAGTGCGCCGGTTTCACCGCCGGAAAAATCAAGGATCTCAGCGATAATACCGGCGAGATGGCGGGCGGCGCGGTGAATCTTCTGGAGGTAACCCTGCTGCCGGGGGGTGAGTTCCGTTTGCAGAACCAGGTGGGTCATGCCGATGATGGCGTTCATCGGGGTACGGAGCTCGTGGCTCACATTGGCCAGAAAAACGGCCTTGGCCTGTGATGCACGCTCTGCGGCCTCCCGTGCGGCAGCCAGGTCGTCCTCGAACTGTTTACGTTCAGTCAGGTCCAGCACCGTTTCAATCGCCCCGACAATAGTTCCATTTGCATCCCGCAGCCCTGCCGCACTCCCCTGCAGCCAGGTGTCCCGTCCACTGGGCATGGCAACGGAGGTCTCCGCGAAGAGCCTGTCACCTACCCTGCGGACATGGCTGTAGCGTTGACGCAACAGTTCATGCTCTGGAAGAAATACCAGATCGATCAGGATAGGCCTGCGTTCACCATAAAACGCCACGGCATACTCATGGTCACCCTTGCCGACGATGTCGTCGGCCTTGACACCGGTCAACTGTTCGGCTGCCCGGTTCCAGGCGGTGACCACACCGTTGCGGTCTATGACAAAGGTGGCCTCCGGTAGATTATCAAGCACGACAGCCAGGTGTTGATGCTGCTGCCGGGTGGTCTCCGTCAGCAGTTCGTTCTGGATGCGGAGACGGAGAGAAGTTCCAACGGTCCGGGTAACATTCTTGGCCGTCGCCAGGTAGGCGCCGCTGACGACAAGGGTACCCAAGACGACAAACAGGTTATAAAACCCTCCTGCGGCGGCATGAAACGCAGCCATGACCACCAGGGGAGGCAGGGCAAACCAGGGATAGAGACCGGGCACAAGGGCCATGGAGCCCAGTGCGGCGCCGCAGGCCGATACCACGGCGATATCGAAAAGCCCCCAGTGACCGTTATGCAGGGCACGGTACCCGACCACCTCAAGGGCAACAAAGACCCCACCACTCAAAGCGGCGAGCATGACAAACCGCCGATGCCAGATCCGGAGATCGATATCGCGCTGGGTAAGCTTCGGAAAGGCCCTGATGGCGTGAAAACGTTTGAGGGTGACCACTGCCGAGAGGATCAGGAGCAGGCATAACTGACCCGGTGACGCCACTCGCCACAAGAAAAAGACCAGACAGAGCACGGTAACCGACATCGCCACCAGTATCTGTTTCTGGCTGCAAAACATCCGCATCTGGTCGATGATGACGCAGTCATCCAGCCCCACCCCATCATACCGTGGCAGCTGTTCAACCTGCGTCGTTGCGGAGGAGTTGGTATCCATCGAGATGCTTCCTTGCAAAGGGCCAGTGTCTTCTCCCCCAGAGAGCACGGGGTGACGGATAGAAGGATACCATAGACTCAGGCACATACAAACCACGTTTTATTCCACCAGGTTCAAAAACGGCAGCAGACACTGTCAACTCGCCGTAAGCTGTGCTATAAGAAGGAGCATCACTACGTACAAAACTGCGGTACCGATCCGGAGGATCAGATGTCGCTTATCGAGTGGAACGACGAGCTGGTACTGGGGGTCGCGGTTATCGACGGCCACCACCAGCACCTGGTTGCGCTGCTGAACAAGGCGCATGACGCCTTTATCTGGGGCCTCACACCGGGAGAGCTCACCGCAACTCTCCAGGAGCTGACCGACTATGCCAACTATCACTTCGCTGCTGAGGAAGAGCTGATGCAAGCCCATCATTATAGCGGGCTGGCAGCCCACCAGCGGGAACATGCCGCCTTTCGTGACCGGATCGCCACCATGGGACACAACCCGTCCGGCGACAGCTTTCCAGCCTACCTGGAGCTGATCGAGTTTCTGCTGGAGTGGCTGGTCACCCATATCAAGACCGTTGACCGCCAGACCGTTACCGCCATAACCACCCCGTCCGCAAAGGAGTAACCTGACCTCGATGACCGCCACCGACCTCACCTGGAACACCGCCCTGCTCTACGCCGCCCCCGACGCCCCTGAACTGGAGGCCGACCTCGCCTCCTTCGAGCAGTCGGCCAGCGACTTTCGCACAACCTATTTTGAAAAGCTGGCCCAGCTTACGGCACCTGCCATCCTTACCGCCATCACGACGTACGAGGCACTGCAGACCCGCATGGCCAGGCCCTTTTGCTATGCCCACCTGCTGTTTGCCGCCGATTCGGGCAACGAGGTCCACCGGGCCCTGTCCCAACGCTGTTCAGAACTGGGCAGCCGTCTCTCCCAGACCCTGCTGTTCTTCGATCTGGAACTGATGAACCTGCCGGACCACCTATTCGCCGAGCTCTGCGCCCTGCCGGAGGCCGCCAGCTACGTCCATTTTCTGGAAGGTATCCGCAGGTTCAAGCCGTACACCCTGCAGGAAAACGAGGAGCGGCTCTTAACCCGCAAGGACCTGACCGGCAGCCACGCCTTCACCCGGCTGTTCGATGAACTGTCCGCCTCGCTGCGCTACCGGATGGCACTGGATGGGGAGGAGCGGGAATTCACCGGCGAAGAGCTGCTGGCCCTGTCACACCACCCCTCGGCAGAGGTGCGCTACAACGCCCAGACCACCTTTCTGGAAAAACATGGCGAGCCCGGCAACGGCCTGGTCTTTGGCACCGTCTTCAACACCATGGCCCTGGACCACGGCCAAGAGATGGAGCTGCGTGGTTATGGTTCCGCCATCCAGCCCACCAACATCGGCAACGAACTGTCCGATGAGGCGGTGGAGCACCTGATGCAGACCACCGAGGCCAATTACGGCCTGGCCCAGGACTATTTCCGATTAAAGGCGAAGATGCTCGGCATGGAGCGCCTGCGCAACTGCGACCTCTACGCCCCGGTGGCCGAGACACAGAAAAAATACAGCTTCGACGAGGCCCGCGACCTGACTGTGGCGGCCTACCGCCGCTTCGACCCCCGGTTCGGCGCCATCGTACAGGCCTTTTTCGATGAACGGCGCGTGGATGTGCTGCCCCGCCCCGGAAAATCGGGCGGCGCCTTTGCCATGGGGATTTCGCCGATTGACCCGCCCTTTCTGCTCTTAAACTTCACCAACAACCTGCGGGATATCGCCACCATCGCCCATGAGGCGGGCCATGGCCTGCATTTTGTGCTCTCGCAGCAGCAGTCCACCCTCAACTACCATGCCCCGCTGCCCC
>JAJYCS010000037.1 GCA_021778115.1 Deltaproteobacteria bacterium | reverse complement strand
TTTACAGCTGTACGTTCAGTTCGTTCTGGGTGAGCTGCTCCCGCACCTGCTTCTTTCTGATCTGCACCAGTTCGCCGCTCTGGGTCCTCATCACCGCGCCCGGCTTGCGGTGGGAGTTGTAGTTCTCCGGCGACATGCTCTCGGAGTAGGCCCCGGTGCCGCCGATCACGACAAAGTCGCCGATCTCCGGCTCAACGATCTGCACCGGCACGATGGTGCCGTCGCCGTCCAGGCGGACCGAGTCGCCGCTCTCGCAGCAGCGGCCCACGATGCCGAACGGCTTCACGCCTGCAGACGGTGACTGGTCGTATTCGCTGGAGAGGAGCGTCCCGTCTTGGCGCACGATGGCAATCGGGTGTTCGGAGCCGTACAACAGCGGCCGGGTGAGCAGTTCCATGCCGCCGTCCACGATCAGGAAGTTCAGCTCGTTGGTCAACTTCTTGTCGATGATGCGGGTGATGATATGGCCGGAGTTGGCCACTACAAAGGTGCCCGGCTCGATCTCCATCGTGAGCTCACGGCCGGTCTCGGCCTTGAACGCCTCGATCCGCTGCTTGGCGTAGGCACCCAAGGAGACGATGTCGGCCTGCTTCTCGCCCGGCATGCGGGCCACCTTCAGGCCGCCGCCGAAGCTGACGGTGGTGGCGTCCGGGAAGTAGGTCTTCACAAAGCCCAGCTCGCGGTCGATGTTTTCGCGCCACTTTTCAGGGTCACCGCCGGAGCCGATATGCACGTGCACCTGGGTGAAGCGCAGCCCCTTTTCATCGGCCAGGGCCTTTACCGTGGGGACATCGTTTAAGTGCACGCCGAAGCAGGAGTATTCGCTGCCGGTGTCGCGGGTGGCACTCTCGCCGCCGCCGGCCGCACCGGGGTGAACCCGGATGGAGAGGTCAATCTTGTGGGCCTCGGCAAAGTCGGCGATCAACTGATACTGCAGCAGGGAGCAGACGTTGTACTTGAGGCCGGCTGTGATCATCCCCTCCAGTTCGATGCGCTCCTCACCCATCGGCACCTCCTGGGTGGTCAGCATCATCCGGCTGTAGGGGATGCCGGCAGCATAGGCGCGGGCCGCCTCGTCCAGCGATGAGCAGTCCAGATCAAGCCCCTTGTTGGTGACGATCCGCAGGACGGTACGGTCCGAGTTAGCCTTCATGGCGTAGCGGACATGCAGACCAAAGGCGTTGGGCATACCCAGCAGCTGTTCACAGCTGTTTTCGATGTAGGACTGGTCGTGCAGGTAGATCGGGGTGCCCCACTGCTGGGCGATTTTGGGGATCAGCCTAGCGTCCAGGTTGGTGGGGCCGAAGGAATTTGTTGACATGCGTGCAACCTCGCAGCGTAGAGATATGAATTTAGTTTATGTAGCATTTTCAAGCCGCGTGGTGCAACATCTCTTTGAAAGTATGGGGTTAGCTCGGTAGTAGTGGGGTATATTCCTGTTGCCGCCACCCCCTGCTTGCACTAGCATCTCTCATTCGTTTTACGCTCATAGGGAGGCATCAATGCGTCACCTGGAATTTCCACCGCCATTCCGGCACGAGCACGGGCCGGTAAGAAACGTTAACGAGGTTGTTCAGGAACACCTGACGATCGGACAGAAGGCGGCAGACTGGATCGCCTCCCGAGTCGGTTCGTGGGGATTTATTATCGGTCAATCGGTGGTGCTCACCATTTGGGCGATGTTGAACGTTAGCGCCTGGGTACAGCACTGGGACCCGTACCCGTTCATACTGATGAATCTCGTCCTTTCGCTGCAGGCGGCCTACACCGCGCCGATGATCATGATGAGTCAGAATCGTCAGGCGGCGCGGGACCGGATTGAGGCGCATAATGACTATCAGGTTAATCTGACGGCCGAGAATGAGATCCGGGCGGTCTTGGAAAATCTGGAAGCGCAAAACATTGCCATAGCAGAAATCCACGCCATGCTGGAAAAATTATCTGCCGTGCAGGTTAACCTGAGCCATGATGATGCCCGTTACCAGGACCGTTGAGTGCTATGACCTCCGACAGCCAGATTGTCTATCGCCCGATCGGTATTCTGCGTTCTCCCTACAGCCGTCGTATCGACGCCCCCCACCAGAGCACGGTAGTGGAAGGGACCGAGAGCGGTGAGGCCGCCATGGCCACCATGGAGCTGGCCGACTGGGTGGATGAACGGGTGTTGCAGGATTTGGGCGGTTTCGAGCGGGTATGGTTGATCTTTGCCTTTCATCTCAGCGAGGGGTGGAAGAGCACCGTCAAACCACCGCGGGGTGGCCCCAAGCGCGGGGTGCTGGCCACGCGCTCGCCGCACCGGCCCAATGCCATCGGCTTGTCGGCGGTGGAACTGCTGAAGATCGAGGGGCGCACCCTGCACCTGCGGGGAGTGGATGTGCTTGCCGGTACCCCGGTGCTGGATATCAAGCCGTATGTGCCGTATGCTGACGCCTTTCCCGGCGCAAAGGCAGGCTGGATCGATGAGCTGGACGCCCGGCTGGGACGTAACTCCGCGCCGGGGCTGAAAAGGTCAAGATGACGATACCAGAGTTATACCGCCGAGTTGTAGTCGTCCATCTCGTAGGGGTCGCTTGCCGCTTGCTGAAAGGGGTGCGGCATGGCCGCCGTCAGGCGCTGCAGCTGACGCAGTGCATCAAGGGCCTGCGATATCCGTGCGGCAATAACGCTGTCACGGTTCAAGGCGTATGCCGCCTCTAACGCCTGCACCGCCTCGTCCAGATAATAACCGGTTGTTGTGTCCCTCATCGCCGTCTCCCCGAGAGCCGGCCCCGCCTTGGACGGGGCCGGCTTTTTCGTGCCTTAGAGATCCCAGTTGTCGATCTTCATGGTGCCCTGCTTGGCAAGGTTAACCTGCATCTTGAAGACCCGGTCCAGCAGTTGCGGCTCGTGGCCGGCTTTGCGAGCCAGGCAGTCCTTGGTGGCCATATCCAGATACTCTTGCAACAGCGGCTTGTAATCCGGGTGGGCGCAGTTGTCGATGATCAGTTGTGCCCGGTCTTTCGGGGCCAGTCCGCGCAAGTCGGCAAGACCCTGTTCCGTGACCAGCACGTCCAGGTCGTGCTCGGTGTGGTCGACGTGGGGCACGTGGGGCACCACACAGGTAATCCCGGTCGGGTCGGTCTTGGTGGGGCGGGCCGACGGGGTGTGCATGATGGAGAGGTAGGCGTTGCGCAGGAAGTCGCCGGAACCGCCGATACCGTTGATCATCCGGGTACCGCCCACCAGGGTCGAGTTGGCGTGGGCATACATGTCGAACTCCACCGGGGTGTTCATGGCGATGCAGCCCAGACGGCGGATCGGCTCCGGGTGGTTGGCGATGGAAAGCGGCCGCATCATGACCTTGCCCGCGTATTTGTCCCAGTTGCCGTAGAAGCGCTTGAAGCCGTCCACCGAGAAGGAGAGCGAGACGGTGGAGGCGAAGTCCAGCTTGCCGGAGTCAAAGAAGTCCAGCATGGTGTCCTGCAGCACCTCGGTCCAGACCTTAAGCCCGGAGAAGGGACCCTTGGCCAGGCCACCGATGACGGCGTTGGCGATGGAGCCGACCCCGGACTGCAGCGGCAGCAGGTTCTTGGGCAGGCGCCCCGCCTTCACCTCGGCTTGGAAGAAGTCGATGATGTTGTTGGCGATCGCCTCGGAGGTGTCATCCTGCTCACTGAAGGCGCGGCCGTTGTCGGGGCGGTTTGATTCGACGATTGCCACGATCTTGTCGTTGTCGACCCGTACGTAGGGGGAACCGGCCCGGTCGTCCACCCGGCTGATCAGGTAGGGGAGGCGGTTGGGCGGGTCAATCGGCTCGACGATGTCGTGCAGCCCTTCAAAACTGGGGATCGAGGTGTTGATCTCGATGATGATCTGGTCGGCGATCTGGACGATCTCCGGCACGGCGCCGCAGGAGGCGGTCAGCACCAGTTCGCCCTTTTCGGTAATGGCCGAGCATTCGATGATGGCGATATCCAGATGGCCGCCGTTGTCCTTGGTGTAGAAACCGTAGCCCAGGTCCTGGGCGAACATGGAGAGGTGCTTGTCACCCATCCGGATGCGGCCTTCGTTGATACCGGCCTGGATGTTCTTGCCGGTCTGGTAGGGCCAGCGGCGGTCGATCATATCCAGCGAGGCCCAGCGGTCTTCGGTCTCCACCCCCACCGAGGCGCCGATGAACAGGTTGAACCGCAGCTTGCCCTGCAGGTTGTTCTTCTCAACGTGGTCGGCCAGGGCGATCGGCAGCATCTTGGGGTAGCCGGCCGGGGTAAAGCCGGACCAGCCGACGTTCATCCCGTTCTTGAACAGCGGGATGACCTCTTCGACCTTCTTGATCCGGGCATGGAGACTGGTTTTTCTGATCCTTGTGTGTAGTTCCGACATCGACCTGCATCCTCCTCAAACACGATTTAGTTGGTATGCGCTGACGTACCTGGTTGGCCGGCAGCGGGCGAACGTTGGCAAATTTTATAGATCGAACGTTCGTTTGATTGTATACCATTACGACACGTTGCCGTCGGGCGCAAGGGGAAAGTGCAGGCGGTCGCGCAGGCGTATTGGCAGTACGGCGTTATTTTGCTACCCTTGGCGTCGACACCGAACGAAGAGGGGATCGTTATGGCAAAGGCGGATTGTCGCGACAAGCTGCTGGAGGTGGGAACCCGGCTGTTTGCCGAGCGGGGGCTCTATGGGGTCAGCATCCGGGAGATATCCCTGGAGGCCGGCGCCAGCATCTCGATGATCTCCTATTATTTCGGCGGCAAAGAGGGGCTCTACGCCGCCGTACTCACGGCGCAGTTCGCCTGCTTTGACCAGATCGACGAGATCCGCCGGCCGGGTGCCGAGCCGCTTGCGGTCCTGGAGGGGTACCTGCGCTGGACCATCCAGCGGCACCGCAACAACCCCTCGCTGCTCAGGTTTTATACCAGCGAGCTGACCAATCCCACCGCCTGTTTTAACCGTATTGTCGCACCGGCCATCGGCAAGGTGATCCGGATCCTGGCCGAACTGGTGGATGAGGGGCGACGCCAGGGGCTGTTCCGGCAGGAGGTGCAGCCGGTGAGCGCCGCCCTGGCCCTGGCGGGGATGGTGAACTACTTCTTTCTCAGCCTTCTGGCCACCCAGGATCTGATCAGCCACTCGCCTGCCCAGGATGAACAGCTGGTCAGGCAGTACCTGGCCATCTTTACCCGGGGGATTGTGGCGGCTCCTGTCTGACCGTTGCCGGTGTCAGCGGAAAAAACGGAACGCCTTGACCAGCAGGTCCAAAAGGTCCGGGTCGTCGTGGCGCAACGGGGCGCTGAAGCTGCCGAAGCTCGCTGGCTCCTCGTCCCAGCCTTTGAGCTTTTCCCGCTCCTCCCGCTGGCGTTGTTCCTCTTCCCGGTGCTGTTGCTGCTGGCGCTCCTGCTCCAGCAACTGACCGCCCAGCTTCATCCATTCCATCAGCTGCCGCAACTCCCCGCCATCCAGCCAGACCCCGTGCTGTTTGCAGCGGTCCACCACCACGCCGCTCTTGGCGCCGAAGTTCACCCGGTTCATCAGCTGGCTGCAGACCGGGCATTTGATGTAGCTGATCGGGTACTGGTTGACCTTCCGCTGCTCGTTGATCGCCTCCAGTCCTGCCCGGTCGATCTCGAACACGTTGCTGACCGCCGCCTCAAGCAGTGTCTCCAGTTCTCCAGGGTCGAAAAAGAGGCCGAGACAGGTCTCGCATCGTTCGACCAGGAAACGGCCGTTGAGCTTCACGTCAATGGTCTGCAGCCTGACGTTGCAGCGGGGGCAGGTGCGGGGGCTGTCGCTGTCGTGGGTGGTGTAGTAATTGATCCCCTTAAGGTCGACGTCGGTGCGGTTGCCGCAGTAGGCGCACATGAGCGAGCCGGGGGGCAGCGGGGCGTTGCAGTTTGAGCAGCGTGCCATGGTGGCCTCTTGTAGGTGGTGGGGGTTACGGGACGGTGCCGGTCGCCTGTTCCAACAGGGTGGCCAGCATCTCGACCCGCGGCATGGCGATCCCCTGCTGTGCGCCGTAGGTGAGTGGTATCCGGAAGATCGCCTCGATCTCGAGCTGGCGTCCCTCTTCGCGGTCGATCTGCATGGAGGGGCGGTACTCGCCCATGGCGTCGGTAAACGCCAGCATGCTAGCGGCGTAGCTCTCCGGTATCGGCTGTACCAGCCCCTGGGCGTTGGCTGCGCGGATCACCTCCAGCATCAGTTCCTGCACCAGGGCGCGACAGGCAGGCTGTGCCAGCACCAGATTCACGGGCTGCAGCAGCAGGGCGCACAGGCCGTTAAAAGGGATGTTCCAGACCAGTTTTTCCCAGCGGGCTCGTTTCAGGTCATCGCTGATGTGACACTCGATGCCAGCTGCGGTGAAGCGGGCGGCCAGGGTCTCAAGGCGCTGGCGATCATGGGGCTGATAGTCGCCGATGATGATCCGGCCGGCCCCCAGATGATGCACCTCGCCAGGCTCTCCCCGGTTTGAGCAGAGAAACGCCACCCCGCCGATCACCCGCTTAGGGCCGAATAGTTTCGCCAGGGCCTCTTCGTTGCCCAGGCCATTTTGCAGGGTCACGATCTGGGTCGTTTCGTGCAGGAGTGGGGCGATCAGGTCGGCGTACTGGGAATTGGCAAAGGTCTTGAGGCCCACCAGGACCATATCCACCGGGCCGATCTCGTGGGGGCTGCGGTATCCCTTGACCCGGGGGAGGGAAAAATCGCCGTTGATGGAAAACACCTTGAGACCGTGGTTCGTAATGGCCTGATAATCGCGACGCAACAGAAAGTGGAGGTCCTCGCCGCTCTTTTGCAGCAAGGCACCGTAGTAGAGCCCCAGGGCTCCTGCACCGACAACGGCGATCTTCATCGTTTTGCCCCTGTTCCGTATCGGGAATCGTCTGCCTGGGCAAGCATAGCACCGATCTTCCCGTCGTGCCAGAGTCCGCTTTGCCTGGATGCGTGCGGCTTGCTTTTGTGGGGCATCCGGCTATACTGTCAACGAGGTACGAAGCGCCTCCAGGGGCGATCCGGGTGTATCCCGACGAGAGGAATCGCGTGTCGTCTGCAGTGATCGAGACCGATAATCTGCGCAAATCCTACGGCAGCTTCACGGCGGTGAACGGTGTGAGCTTCAGCGTACAGCCGGGGGAATGCTTCGGCCTGCTGGGGCCGAACGGCGCCGGTAAGACCACCACCATCCGCATGTTGTACGGCTTCACGCCCCGTGACAGCGGCAGCCTGCGGTTGTTCGGCCTCGATTGTGATGGTGCCTGGCGTCTGATCAAGGATCGCATCGGGGTCTGCCAGCAGGATAACAACCTGGACCCCGATCTGACGGTGCGCGAAAACCTGGAGGTATTTGCGGCCTACTTCAACCTGTCGAAGGCCACGGTTCGGGAACGGGTAGCCAATCTGCTGCGGTTTACCGCCCTTGAAGGGCGGGAGCAGTCCGGCGTGCGTGACCTTTCGGGGGGCCTGATGCGGCGGCTGGTGCTGGCCCGGGCCCTGATCAACGACCCGCAGCTTCTGATCCTTGACGAGCCGACCACCGGTCTGGACCCCCAGTCGCGCCACCAGCTCTGGAGCCGGCTTGAGGAGTTGAAGGCCCAAGGGTTGACCATCCTGCTCACCACCCACTACATGGATGAGGCGCAGCGGTTGTGCGACCGTCTGGTCATCATGGATCAGGGACAGATCCTGGTGGAGGGGGCTCCCCGCGAACTGATCCGCCGGCACCTGGGCGATAGCGTGATCGAGGTGGTTGCCCCCTGTGCAGACCTGCGCAGGATGCTTGTGGAACGGGGGCTGCCCCACGAGGACCTGGGACAGCGGCTGGTGATCTACAGCGGCAACGGGGATGATCTGTACCGTGAACTGGTGGCCGAACACTGCCGCGAAGGGTGCATGCTGCGGCCAGCCACCCTGGAAGACCTGTTTCTGCGGCTGACCGGACGGGAGTTGCGCGAATGATGGAACTGCAGGTAAGCCGGCGTCTGTTGCGGGTCTGGCAGCGTAATCTGCTGGTCTATCGCAAGACCTGGAAGATCGCCTTCGTACCGCCGTTGACGGAGCCGTTGTTCTACCTGACCGCCTTTGGCGTCGGGCTGGGGGGGATGGTGGGCACGTTGGCCTATGGCGGTAGCCCTGTGGGCTACACCGCCTTCATCGCCCCCGGGATGCTCGCCATCAACATCATGCAGAGCGCCTTCTTTGAGAACACCTACGCCTCCTTTGTGCGGATGTACTATCAGCGGACCTTTGACGCCATGCTGGCCACGCCGCTCACGATCGACGAGGTGATTACCGGCGAGATCCTCTGGGGGGCATCCAAGGCGGTAATCGGTACGGTGCTGATGATGGCGGTGGTAAGCCTGTTCGGCCTGCTGAGCTACCCTTATGCCCTGCTGCTGCTGCCGGCCGCCTTTCTGGGGGGGCTGGCCTTTGCCAGTGCCGGCATGGTCTGCACCGCCATCGTCCCCACGATCGAGACCTTCAATCTGCCGATCTTCCTCTTCATCACCCCGATGTTTCTCTTTTCCGGCACTTTTTTTCCCGTAACGAACCTGCCTGGCTGGGCGCAAGTGGTGGCCCGGGCGCTTCCGCTCACCCATCTGGTGGAGCTGTGCCGCAGTCTGGCCCTGGGGCGGCCATCGATCGGTGCGCTGGCCGCCGTGGCCTATCTCGCCGTCTGGAACGTCGTGGCGTTTCCCCTCGCCCTGAGGGGGATGCGGCGTCGGTTGGTCCGTTGAGGCCGCTTATTTGCCGCAGCACTTCTTGTATTTGAGGCCGCTGCCGCAGGTGCAGGGATCGTTGCGTCCCACCTTGGTCGAGGTGATGGGCCGCGGTTTTTCAAGCACCCCTTCGGTAAAAAACCAGCTGCCCTTTTCCTTTTTAAACTGGCCGTTTTCATGGTGTTCTCGGGTAATTCCAACCTTTTCGCAATAGCGGGCAATGAATTCCACCTCACCGACGGCGTCCTCCGTCCCCCCCTTGTAGCTGCTGATGATCTCCAGGCCCAGCCATTGCGAGTTCTCTGCCCAGGTTCGGGTCCCTTCATGGTCGTAGCCGGTGCGGTACCCGGGATGGGTGCTTGTGAAGATGAAGTCCATCGCTGCGGTGGCATAGGCGGTATAGCGTGCTCGCATCAGCTGTTCCGCGGTCCTGGCGGTCTCTTGTCCGGTGATGATCGGCTGGCAGCAGGCCTCGAAGCTTGCGCCGCTGCCGCAGGGGCAGGTGGTCATGGAGATTCTCCTTTGGTGCAGAAGGTGTAGGTTCAATCCTCGGTCAGGCTGGAGCTGGCCCTTGGCAGGGACCAGTTGTACTGGACCGCCAAGAGGCGCAAAATGATGACGGTTGAGGCCGATGCCAGCAGCAGCCAGGTGTGCGGCAGCGTGGTGTACTGGTGCAGCAGATACAGAAGTACGCCGCCGGCCAGGCAGGCGGAGGCGTAGACCTCCTGCTGCAGTACCAGCGGTATCCGGTTGGAGAGCAGATCGCGGATCATGCCGCCGGCGGTGGCGGTGATCACCCCCATCATGACGGCGCCGAAAAAGCCGAGTCTGAAGGTGATGGCCTTGCCGGTGCCTATCACCACAAAGGTGCCGAGTCCCACGGCATCGAAATAGATCAGGGGGTGCTTCAGCATATCCAGCTGGTGGTGAAAGATGAAGACCGCCAGCGATACCGCCACCGAGAGGTAGAGGTAGGTCTCGTTTTTGAAGATGAACGGCGGGATGTCCCCCAACAGCAGGTCACGCAGGGTGCCGCCGCCGGTGGCGGTGACCAGTCCCAGCATCACCACGCCGAAGATATCCATCTGGCGGCGGATGCCAGCCAGGGCGCCGGATGCCGCAAAGGCGGCCGTACCGAGCAGGTCCAGGGCATACAAAAAATTCATCTGCTTGTGTGTGCTCCGCGTGTGGTAATGAGCGGCAGCATACGGCAAACGGGCGGTTTCTGCAATCCAGCAGCGGGGGGGATGCGTGATTTAGCCGTCACGTTGCCGGAGAAAAATGTGTTATAGTAACACCGTAGTGAGATCGGTGAAGGGAGGTGGCGGTCATGAAAGGGATGCTGGTCCCGCCGAAGACGCCTCGACATGTCATGGTGCCGATGCTCGCCAGGCACGAGCAGATGATCCGTCGGGCAACCAACCACAATCTGCATGTTATTACCCACCACGGCAAGGTGCAGGTAGGCCGTAAAGGACGCACCAAGTAGCCAGCCTGACGTGTAATGGTTGAACAACGTAGAAGCCCGGCCCTGGTCGGGCTTTTTTTGAGTCTATTTTTTTGAAAGAGCAGGATACTTCATGCATCTCCACCTGGTAACCATCCATGCCATGCCGTCGGCCCAGGCCGTGCCGTTGGCCGCGGCCTTTCTGAAGGCCTATCTCGATGGCCGTCCGGAGCCGAGAGCAGCCGTCACGGTCACCATGGCCGAGTATTTCTGCGGGGCCTCCCTGGAGCAGATCAGCCGGGATATCCTGGCCCGGCAGCCCGACATCGTCGGCTTTCCGGTCTACCTCTGGAACCGGAGCGAGTGCTGTGCTTTGGTGCATCTGCTTCGTAAACAGTTTCCAGCCCTGCTGATCGTGGCCGGCGGTCCCGAGGCCACCGCCGACCCGGCCGGACTGTTGCAGCAGGCACCCTTCAACCTGCTGGCCGTTGGGGAGGGGGAACAGACCCTGGCGGAACTGGTGGATCGACTGGAGCGTGGCGAATCGCTGGAGGGATTGCCGGGCACGGCCCGGCTGGTGGCTGGCGAACTGCGGCAGGTGCCGCGCCCCAAGATCGAGGACCTGGCCCAGCTGCCCTCGCCCTACCTGGCAGGGTTGCTGGATGAACACATCAGCAACGGCATGGTCTGGCAGTTGTCGCGGGGCTGCCCCTATGCCTGCGAGTTCTGCTACGACGGTATGGGTGACCGCAAGGTGCGGCGCTACCCGCTGGAGCGGCTGGAGGCTGAGCTGGACTACTTGGTGGCACGGGGCGCGGCCCAGGTGTTTGCCCTGGATTCCACCTTCAACACCGACAAGAAGCGGGCCAAGTCCCTGCTGCGGCTGATCCGCGATACCGCCCCCGGCGTCCACTTCCACTTCGAGGTGCGCCACGAACTGCTGGACAAGGAACAGGCCGAACTGTTTGCCGAGCTGACCTGCTCCTTGCAGATCGGCCTGCAGAGCGCCGATCCGGCCGTGGCCGGTGGCGTGGGACGCACCTTCGACCGCGCCGATTTCAGCCGCAAGGTGATGCTGCTGAACGACTCTGGCGCCACCTTCGGCTTCGACCTCATCTACGGCCTGCCGGACGATACCCTGGCCCGCTTCCGCGAGGGGCTCAACTTCGCCCTGTCGCTCTACCCCAACCACCTGGATATCTTCCCCCTGGCGGTGCTTCCCGGCACGGCCGTCGGCAACAAGGCCGCTGCCATCGGTTTAAAGCATCTAGCCGGGCCGCCCTACACCCTGCAGGAATCGGCCACCTTTCCGCTGGCCGACATGGCGGTCGCCCGGCGTTTGGGGGCAGCCAGCGACATCTTCTACAGCCGGGGCAAGGCGGTGGCCTGGTTCAACGGCGTGGCACGGGGCCTCAAGCTGCAGCCGGTGGAACTGCTGAAGCGCTTTGGCGACTGGTTGCTGGCTCGCCAGGGGCGCCAGTGCGATGAGGCCGAGTTTGATGATGCCACCATCTGGCAACTGCAGCGGGAGTTTCTGACCCAGCTGTTCACTGAGCGCAAGCTGCAGAAGCTGCTACCGGCCGCCATGGACTGCGTGGATTACCACTACGCCTACGGCGTAGCGTTGATGGCGGTACCGCCCGTGCCGCCCAGCGACGATGAGCTGCTGCGGCTTGATCCGCTGGAGCTGCCGCTGCGCCGGGCGTCATCATTAACCCTGTTGCCGTTCAATTACGAGATTCTGGACATTCTGGAGAGCGGCGAGCCGGACCTGCCTTGGATTGCCAAGCACCTGAAACAATCCGGCTCCTGGGCCGCCATCTACCCGGCCCACGGCGAGGTCTGCACCGAGTCGTTGATCAGGCCCTATTATCGTTTGCTAGAGGGATTGGACGGCAAACAGCTCGGTGGACAGGTGGCGGCCAAACTGCGGATTCCGGCTGATGATGCGCTGGAGTTTTTGCAGTTTGCCCTGGCCGAGGGGATGGTGACGGCGGGGTAGTAATGGGTGGAGTATTGGGTATACTTCCCCGTAATCCCTCCAACCACTAACTCCAATCATGACCTGCCGGTGGCGCCGGACCTGTTGCAGCAAGATTTCAGTGCAGCAGCTCCAAACCAAAAATGGGTTGATGCTATTACCTATCTATGGACTGAAGAAGGCTGGCTCTATCTGGCCTGGTCATAGACCTTTACTCCTGTCTGATCGTGGGCTGGGCCACTGCTGAACGAATGACATCAAAGTTGCCCTGCCAGGCATTGAGAATGGCTTTATGGCGCCGTAGGATGCCCAAAGGTGTGATCATCCACTCCGACCGAGGCAGTCAATACTGTTCAGCCACAGCTGATCGTAGCGGCCAAAGCAGTCAGGGACATACAGAAATCAGGGCATATATCGCGTAGTTCAACGTAGATGCGGTGCAAAAGGCTGCCTCAGTACTTATGGAGAGCGCGGATCTTCTGCTGGCCCTTCCTTTACTGGGCAACCCGCTGGAAGATATGCCGGATTACCGTGAGCTGGTCAGGCCATTTGGTGCTGGGTCTTTTACCATCCGGTACCGGTTGCACAGTGACATGATAGTCTTGTCGCTATCAAACATAGCAAGGAAAAAGCACTTTATACGCTTTGATCGACAGTTCATTGTTGTATAAAGGCACACAGCCCGACGGGAGTTCCCGCCGGGCTGTGTGCCTTTGAGTTGAAGTTTTACGAATTACTTGGTGGCGTCGTCACCGCCGCCCAGGGCGGCATGGGCCGCCGCCAGCCGGGCGATCGGCACCCTAAACGGCGAACAGGAGACGTAATCCAAGCCGACCTTGTGGCAGAAAATCACCGATTCCGGATCGCCGCCATGCTCGCCGCAGATACCCAGCTTAATCTTCGAGCGGGTGGCGCGGCCCTTCTCGCAGCCCATCCGCACCAGCTGGCCGACGCCGTTTTGGTCCAGGGAGACGAACGGGTCCTCCGGCAGGATGTTGTGGTCCACATAGAACGGCAGGAACCTGCCGGCGTCGTCGCGGGACAGGCCGAAGGTGGTCTGGGTCAGGTCATTGGTGCCAAAGGAGAAAAACTCGGCCTCTACGGCGATCTCATCGGCGGTGAGCGCCGCGCGGGGTAGTTCGATCATGGTGCCGATCAGGTACTCCAACGTGACACCGTACTGGGCAATCACCTCATCGCAGATTTTGACGGCGTTTGCCTTCAATACCGACAGCTCCTTCACGGTGGCGATCAGCGGGATCATGATCTCGGGCACGATGGTGAAACCCTCGTTCTTCACCAGTTCGCAGGCGGCCTCCATGATGGCCCTCACCTGCATGTCGTAGATCTCGGGGAAGGTGATCCCCAGACGGCAGCCGCGGTGCCCCAGCATCGGGTTGAACTCGTGGAGGAACTCCACCTTCTGCTTGAGGGTCTGGGCCGATACCTGCATGGTTGCGGCCAGTTCGTCGATATCCTTGTCCTCCTGGGGCAGGAACTCGTGCAGCGGCGGATCCAGCAGGCGGATGGTGACCGGCAGCCCCTTCATCTCACGGAACAGACCGATGAAATCCCCTTTCTGCATCGGCATGATCTTGGCCAGGGCCTTTTCACGCCCTTCCACGTCGGCGGCCAGGATCATCTCCCGCACCGCAGCGATCCGCTCGGCTTCGAAAAACATATGCTCGGTACGGCAGAGGCCGATCCCCTCGGCGCCGAACTCACGGGCCACCTTGGCGTCGCGGGGGGTATCGGCGTTGGTGCGGACCTTCAGGCGGCGGTACTGGTCCACCCACCCCATCAGGGTACCGAAGTCACCGGTGAGGCTGGGGGGCACCGTGGGCACCTCGTCCAGGATTACCTGGCCGGTGGAACCATCCAGGGTGATGGTATCACCCTTCTTGACCACCACGCCGCCGTTGGCGGTGAAGCTTTGGCCGGCGTAGTCCACCTTGATGTCGCCACAGCCGGCCACGCAGCATTTGCCCATGCCCCGGGCCACCACCGCCGCGTGGGAGGTCATACCGCCCCGGGCGGTGAGGATGCCTTGGGCGGCGTGCATGCCGTGGATATCCTCCGGCGAGGTCTCGATCCTGACCAGGATCACCTTCTTGCCGGTCTTTGCCTCCGCCTCGGCCTCGTCGGCGGTGAACACCACCGCGCCGGATGCCGCGCCGGGAGAGGCCGGCAGGCCCTTGGCGATCACCTTTTTATCGGCCTTGGGATCCAGTGAGGGGTGCAACAGCTGGTCCAGCTGGGCCGGGGCCACCCGCAGCACGGCGGTCTTCTGGTCGATCAGCCCCTCCTGCACCATGTCCACCGCCACCTTGATGGCGGCCTTGGCGGTCCGCTTGCCGTTGCGGGTCTGCAGCATGAACAGCTTGCCCTTCTCGATGGTGAACTCGATGTCCTGCATATCCTTGTAGTGTTTTTCGAGGATCTGGCGGATCTCGGCCAGCTGCGTATAGCAGTCCGGCAGCACCTCCTCCATGGCCGGCAGGTCGCCCGGCTTCTTCTGGTGGACGTTGATCGGCTGCGGGGTGCGGATACCGGCCACCACGTCCTCACCCTGGGCGTTGACCAGGTATTCGCCGTAGAAGTAGTTGTCACCGGTGGAGGGGTCGCGGGTGAAGGCCACGCCGGTGGCGCAGTCATCCCCCATGTTGCCGAACACCATCGACTGCACGTTGACGGCGGTGCCCCAGTCGGCCGGGATGTTGTTCAGCTTGCGGTAGGTGATGGCGCGTTGGTTCATCCAGGAGCCGAACACCGCACCGATGGCGCCCCACAGCTGCTCCTTGGGATCCTCCGGGAAGACCGTGCCCAGGTCGGCCTTGATCCGGGCCTTGAACTGGGCCACCAGGTCCTTCCAGTCGGCGGCGGTCAGTTCGGTGTCCAAGTGGACCCCTTTTTCGGCCTTTTTCAGCTCCAACAGGTGCTCAAGGGCATGCTTGTCCATCCCCATCACCACATCGGAGTACATCTGGACGAAGCGGCGGTAGGCGTCGTAGGCGAAGCGCTCGTCGCCGGACTGGGCGATGATCCCCTGGACCGTGATGTCGTTTAAGCCCAGGTTCAGGATGGTGTCCATCATGCCGGGCATGGAGGCCCGGGCGCCGGAGCGGACCGAGACCAAGAGCGGATTTTTGGCATCACCGAAGGCACGCCC
The DNA here is from genome assembly GCA_021778115.1 of Deltaproteobacteria bacterium. Lineage (GTDB taxonomy): Bacteria > Desulfobacterota > Desulfuromonadia > Geobacterales > Pseudopelobacteraceae > Trichlorobacter. The sequence goes on along the minus strand of JAJYCS010000037.1, from coordinate 7,791 downwards.
CATAATCTGCTCGACGTTTTTCAGGTTGGCCTCCACGTCGGCGGCCAGGGCGGAGGGGTAGGTCTCGGCGTTGGCGTAGTAGTAGGTGCAGACCTCGGTGCTGATGGTGAAACCGGGCGGCACCGGCAGACCGATGCTGGTCATCTCGGCCAGGTTGGCCCCCTTGCCCCCCAGCAGGTTTTTCATGTCGGCCCGCCCTTCGGCCTGGCCATTTCCGAAAAAGTACACGTACTTTGTTGCCATCTGCGTCCTCCTTTGGATGAGTGCGATTTTAACGTCCGTAAAATACGTTTAATTTTCAGTAAAAACAATAACTTGTAAACTGTATACGATTTATCCCGCTTTCTCAAGGTAATTCTACCAGAAAAAACGGGAGACGCAGCCGGCGCCTCCCGTTCAGTCATCGCAACGGTATCCTACCGTTTGCGCAGGACCCGTTTGTCCCCCACACGGATGGTCAGCTTCTCATTGTCGAACAGTTCCAGCAGGGGGATCATGAACTTGCGGGACAGGCCGGTCAGGTCACGGAACTCGGCCGGCATGATCTCCCCCTTGGCCTGCAGGTACTCCATCAGTTTCTGGCGGATGCCGTCCAGGGTCGAGCGGTCATAGAAGATATCGGCCGACACCCGCATCGCGCTGCCGTCCCGCACCAACAACGCCAGGTGGTCGCGTACCTCCTTCTCGCTGCCTCTGGTCGCATCGGCCAGCTCCTTGATGGTAGGGGGCTCGCTGCCGGCATCGGCCAGCAGTTTCGAGAGTTTCCCGGCCAGTGCCGTCGTCTGACCGGTGGCCTGTTTCCGCGTCCCAGCCGGACGGACCAGCTCCCGTTCGGCAACCAGCCTGCCTTCCTTCTCCAGTTCCGCCAGGAGCGGGGCGAAGAAACGTTGATCGCTCCGTTTCGGCAGCCGGGTCTTCAACTCCTCCTTGCCGATCCCTTCCTTTAAGGGGTTTGCGGCCATGAAGGCGGTCAGTTCATCCAACAGTCCCCGCTTGAGGCTGGCAACCGCCTCGTTGGCAAGAAAAATCCGCGGCTCGCGGGTCATCTGGATGATGGCGCCCGTTGCCAGTAACCCCTGCAGGGCCGCCTCGGCCTGTTTCCGCGGGATGCCGGAGCGGAGCACGATCTCCTCCAGGCTGACCCCGGACAGCAGCGACTGAGTGACGATCAGGCCGCAGGTCCGTTGATGTTCGGCCGCATCCAGCGCCTGCAGTAGGTTGAGGGCGTCATCGCTGCGCCGGCGCCGGGCTGGCGGAAACGGGTCCAGCACGATGCCGCCGCCGATGGTGGCGGCCGGCGAGGAGGCCCGGATCAGGTAGGGATCGCCGGAGACCAGGAGCAGCGGCTCGGCCAGCCGCAACTGGGCATAGGTCGTCTCACCGGCATGCAGCAGATCGCGGTCTAGGAGGATTACCTGGGCGGTCACCTCGCTGGTGCCGGTATGCAAGCGGACCGTGGAGCGGTGCCGGAGATCGCGGGGGGCGGCAGCCAGATGATCGAGCCGCACATCGACCCGGCGGGTGGTGCGAAAAACGCCGGCCGGCACCACCAGATCGCCGCGGTGCACCTGATCCAGATCAATACCCTGCAGGTTCACCGCCAGCCGTTGCCCGGCCCGGCCGACCTCCGCCCTGGCGCCGTGGGCCTGGATACCCCGGACCCGGCCGGTGATCCCCTTGGGCAGCAGCTCCAAATCGTCGCCGACCCTGATCTCACCGGCCAGCAGGGTGCCGGTAACCACGGTGCCGAAGCCGGCCACCGTAAAGACCCGGTCCACCGGCAGACGAAAGGCGCCGTCCCTTTTTTTCTCGGCCGCCCCTTCTGCCAGGAGCAGCAGCGCGTTGCGCAGCTCATCCAGCCCGGCGCCGGTTTTAGACGACACCGGGATGATCGGCCCGCCTTCCAGGAAGGTGCCGGTCACAAACTCCCGCACCTCTTCCTGCACCAGCGGCAGCCAGTCCGGCTCCACCAGGTCGCACTTGGTCAGGGCCACCAGGCCAGTATGCACCCCCAGCAGCCGGAGGATGTCCAAATGTTCGCGGGTCTGGGGCATGATCCCCTCGTCGGCGGCGATCACCAGCATCACCAGGTCCATGCCGGCCACCCCGGCCACCATGGCCCGCACAAACTTCTCGTGGCCTGGTACATCCACCACCCCGAACGTGATGCCGCCGGGCAGTTCAAGATGGGCAAAGCCCAGTTCAATCGTAATGCCGCGGGCCTTCTCCTCTTTCAGGCGGTCGGTGTCGGTGCCGGTCAGGGCCTTGACCAGCGAGGTCTTGCCGTGGTCGATATGGCCGGCCGTGCCGAGGATCAGATGTTTCATGGTCGGTTTCCGTTCAGATAGTCCGCCAGGAGCAGACGGCTGTGCTCGTCATCGTGGCAGTAGACGCAGAGGTTCTCCCAGTTGCTGCCGTCCGGCGGGTTGTTATGGTGGTTGCCATCCTTGTGGTGCACGGTCAACAGGTGCAGGTTTTCCCGTTCAAACTCCCGGCCGCACTTGGCGCAGATCCAGCCGTGGATCTTGAGGGACTGTTCGCGGTAATTGGCGTTGGCCGGTTTGGCATCGCTCTTCAGACGGTTGATCAGTTGGCTCAACTCATCGCTGGAGGGCAGTTTGCGTGGCTGGGGACGACGTTGGGACATCTCAGGCGCCTTGGCGGGAGAAACGGTAGCCGACCCCCCGCACGGTGACGAAATGCACCGGCCGGGAGGGGTCCCGCTCGAAGTATTTGCGCAGCCGGACCACAAAGTTGTCCAGGGTACGGGTCTCGGCATCGGAGGCGTAGCCCCAGACTGACTCCAGCAGCTCGCCGCGTGGAATCACCTGGTCCTCACGCTGGAAGAACAGCGCCAGCACCCGCACCTCCATCTCGGTCAGATCGATCTCCCCCTGGGCGGTCCTGGCCCGGTAGGAGAGCAGAAACACCTCATTGTCGCCGAAACGGTACCCCTCCTCCACCGGGTCGGGTCGGTACCAGGAGGAGCGCCGCAGCATCCCCTTCACCCGCAGCAGGAATTCGGGCAGGTTGAACGGTTTGGTCAGGTAGTCATCGGCACCGGCCTCCAGGCCGGCCACCCGGTCCAGGTCCTCGGAACGGGCGGTCAGCATCAGGATCGGCACCCGCGAATCCAGCTCGCGCATCGCTTTGCAGACCTGAAAGCCGTCCATACCGGGCAGCATCACATCCAGGATGATCAGATCGCAGCGTTCCACCCGCAGCGCCTCCAGGGCGGTCTCGCCCCGGTCGAAGTGGCTGACGGCGTAGCCGTCCTGTTCTAGATTGAAACAGATGCCGCGGGCCAGATGCAACTCGTCTTCCACCAGCATGATGCGGGGGCGGTCATTCATAGCGTAGGGCCTCGATCGGGTTTAAACCGGCCGCCTTACGGGCCGGATAGAAGCCGAAGAAGATCCCCACCGCACCGGAGAACAGCACGGCGACGGTGATGGAGAGGGGCGAGATCAGGGTGGGCCAGGAGAGGAGGTGGGAGACGATGGCCGCCCCACCGGCCCCGAGGGCGATGCCGATCAGGCCCCCCAGGACTGTCAGCAGCACCGCTTCGATCAAGAATTGGAGCAGGATGTCCTGCCGTCTGGCTCCCACGGCCATCCGGATACCGATCTCGCGGGTCCGTTCCGTCACCGATACCAGCATGATATTCATGATTCCGATGCCGCCGACTATCAGGGAGATGGAGGCCACCGCCCCCAGTAGCAGGGTCATGGCACGGGAGGATCTCTCCGCCACCGCCAGGATCTCTGAAAGGTTGCGCACCGTGAAGTCGGACTCTTTGCCACCGGTGATCCGGTGTCGCTGGTTGAGGAGGGCGGTGATCTCATCCTGAGCCTCGCCAAGCTGGTCCTCACCCCTGGCCTGCACCAGGATCGCCCCCACGGTGTCCAGGAACTGGCTACCGAGCAGTTTGCGCTGTGCGGTGCGCAGCGGGACAAAGACCACATCATCCTGATCGGTCCCCTGGGGTGACTGCCCCTTGCGTTCCAGTACCCCTACCACAGTGAACGGCACCTTCTTGATCCGGATCATCTTGCCCAGAGGGTCTTCATCGCCGAAGAGGGTCTGGGCCACGGTCTGGCCCAGCAGACAGACCTTGGCGGCGCTTTCAACATCTGAGGTGGTGATGCTGCGGCCGGCGAGTACCGGCCAGTCACGGATCAAAAACATCTCCGGAGTAGCACCCAGCAGGAGGGTAGACCAGTTTTGATTGCCATAGACGACCTGGGCGCTTCCCCGTACCGTTGGTGCGGCGTAGGCAACGGCAGGACATTCGGTCTGTATCGCCTTCCCGTCGGCATAGGTGAGGGTCTGCACGCCGCCGCTGCCGGTACGTAGTCCGCTGCTGGTCATGGAACCGGGTAACACCAGCAGGATGTTGCTGCCGATGCTGGCGATCTGCTGGGAGATGACGTAGCTGGCCCCCGATCCCACCGCCATCATGGCGATCACGGCGGCGATGCCGATGATGATCCCCAGCATGGTCAGGAAGGAGCGCATCTTGTTGATCCGCAGAGCCCGGAGTGCGATGCGCAGTGCCGCAACGGGATTGCTCATGGATGGACGGGGATGGCGAGCTGTCGGGCAACGGTGCGGTGGCAGTTCAAGGCCTGATCGCTGAACTGTACCAGGATGATCCGGTCAAAGTCACCGGTGTCCGCAACGGCCTGTGCTGCACGCAGGGCGATGACGGCGGCCTGCTCCATCGGATAGCCGTACACGCCGCAGCTGATGGCCGGGAAGGCGATACTGCGCAGGCCATTTTGGCGCGCCAGTGCAAAGCTGTTGCGGTAGCAGGCCGCCAGCAGCTCCGGTTCGTCCTGCATGCCGTTGTGCCAGATCGGCCCCACGGTATGGATCACGAAACGGGCCGGGAGATTATAGCCGCTGGTGATGCGGGCCTCCCCCGTGGGGCATCCCCCCAAACCTGCACACTCCTGCAGCAGCTGCGGCCCGGCAGCCCGGTGGATGGCGCCGTCCACCCCACCGCCTCCCAGCAGGGTGTTGTTGGCGGCGTTGACGATTACGTCAACGGCAAGGGTCGTGATATCGCCCGCAATGACCTCAATAGCGGCATTCATAGGCGGAGTCCCCGCAGCAGTGCCAGATTAGTCTGATCCATCTCGTCGTTGTCCCCTTTGGGGGTCTCGAGAATCTTCGGTACCGTGGCGAAACGCGGGTCGTTCAGGATCAAGCGGAACGGCTCGAGCCCGAGCATCCCCTGGCCGATATGGTCGTGGCGGTCCACCCGGCTGCCCAAACCCTTTTTTGAATCGTTCAGATGGAAACACTGCAACCGTTCCAGCCCGAGCACCCGGTCAAACTCCGCCATCACGGCGGCATACCCCTGGGGGGTGCTGGTATCGTACCCGGCGGCAAAGGTATGGCAGGTATCAAAACAGACGCCGAACCGGTCGGGAAAACGGGAACCGTCGATAATGGTCCGCAACTCCTCAAAATGACGCCCCAGATTGGTCCCTTGACCGGCGGTGGTCTCAAGGAGTATCAGACCTGGGTACTGGGGGACGGCGGCAAGCAGGTGGTCAAAGGCCTCGATCACCCGTTTGAGACCTGCTTCCGGGGTATCGGTGGTATGGGAGCCGGGGTGCATGACGATCTTGCCGATCCCCAGGCGGGCGCAGGTGGCCATCTCGTCGGCAAAGGCCGCCAGGCTCTTGTCGCGGGTCTCGCCGGGAGGGGCGGCCAGATTGATCAGGTAAATGTCGTGGGAGACCACCTCGTGCAGGCCGGATGCGGCGAAACTGCGGCGAAACAGCTCCGCGTCGGCCTCACTGACCGGCTTCCCCTTCCACTGGTTGGAGGAGCGGGTAAAGATCTGCAGGGCGCCGCAACCGACGGCAACCGCCCGGTCGATGGCCTTGTGCAGACCACCGGAAATCGACATATGGGCGCCAAGGTAATCGGGCATAGTCTTAGTCTCTCGGTACGGCCAGCATCTTGTCCAAAGCGGCCTTGGCTTTCAGCCGTACCTCGTTCGGAACTGTAACCACCGGCTGCATGGTCTGCAGGGCCAGCAGTACATCCTCCAACGAGGTCAGCTTCATGTTGGGACAGACCAGGGCCGGGGATGCCAGGATAAACTCTTTGTCCGGGTTGTCCTGGCGGAGCTTGAAGAGAATGCCGGCCTCGGTGCCGATGATGAAGGTCGTGGCCGTACTGTTGTTACAGTAGGCGTACATGCCGCTGGTGGAACAGACGTGATCGGCCAGAGCGGAGACCGCCGGGGCGCATTCGGGATGGCAGATGAACAGGGCGTCCGCGTGTTTCCTCTGCTGCTCCTGCACCGCCTCTACGGTCATCCGTTCGTGAGTAGGGCAGTACCCTTCCCAGAAGATGAACTGTTTGTCCGGCACGAACCGGGCGACCCACCGTCCCAGGTTGCGGTCGGGAACGAAGATCAGCCGGTCCGTGGCCAGCGATCTGACCACCGATACCGCATTGGCCGAGGTGCAGCAGATGTCGGATTCAGCCTTGACCGCCGCACTGGAGTTGACGTAGGTCACCACCGGGACGCCGGGATGCTTGGCTTTCAATGCGCGTAGACCGGCGACATCGACCATGTCGGCCATGGGGCAGCCGGCATCGGGTCGCGGCAGCAGTACAGTCTTGTCCGGCGATAGGATGGCGGCCGATTCGGCCATAAAGTGCACACCGCAGAAGACGATCACCGAGGCCGACGTCTTGGCCGCCTCCATGGAAAGTTGCAGCGAATCACCGGTAATGTCGGCGATGGCCTGTACTTCGTCCCGCATGTAGTTGTGGGCCAGCAGTACGGCGTTGCGTTCTTTTAGCAGGCGACGGATGGCCTGTTGCACTTCGGATGACGACATTCTTTTGCTCCTTCAAACAGTTGCCTGTTGACAAACAAGCAGGGATAAGGCTATAAGAACAATTCTTCGGGATGTAGCGCAGTCTGGTAGCGCACCTGCTTCGGGAGCAGGGGGTCGCACGTTCAAATCGTGTCATCCCGACCATGATTACTAAAAGGGCTTACGGCGGTCGCCGTAAGCCCTTTCCCGTTTAGGCACTCCGTTGTGCGTCAGGCGTACAGCAGAGCATTTGTATACCATAGATGGGGCGCTAATTCCACTGCCATTCCATGACGGATCAGGCATAAAAAAAGCCCGACTGACGAGCCAGTCGGGCTTTAGTGTTTGTGCAAGAATGCTATTAGGCGGGATACACCGAGACCTTCTTGCGGTCGCGTCCCATCCGCTCAAACTTCACCACGCCCTCGATCAGGGCAAACAGGGTGTAATCCTTGCCGCAACCGACATTGTTGCCGGGATGGATCTGAGTACCGTGCTGACGGTAGATGATGTTACCGGCCTTGACCGGCTCGCCGCCAAATTTTTTACAGCCAAGTCGCTGGCCGTCTGAATCGCGGCCGTTACGGGAGCTGCCGACCCCTTTTTTATGTGCCATGGTTCTATCTCCTCAAAAGGTTTAACTAGACGTTTATCGTATTAGGCGCTGATCGTTTCGATCTTCAGCACGGTGTGGTGCTGGCGGTGGCCGATCAGTTTGCGGGTGTTTTTGCGGCGTTTGGACTTGAACACCAGCACCTTTTTGTCGCGTCCCTGTACGGCAACCTTGGCGGTCACCTTAGCGCCGGCCACCAGGGGGGCGCCGACCTTGACGGTCTCACCGCCGACCATCAGTACCTCGCCGAATTCGACGGTGTCACCCACCAAGCCTTCAAGTTTCTCGACCTTGAGAAAATCGCCTGCCGCGACCTTATATTGCTTGCCA
>JAJYCS010000095.1 GCA_021778115.1 Deltaproteobacteria bacterium | reverse complement strand
ACCCGGATGCCAAGCTGGTTGGCCACCAGGAAGTGCCCGAACTCATGGACGAAGATCAGGATGCCGAGGACGATGACGAAGTAGAGCAGGATCATGGCTTACCTGGCGCCTTTGACGCAGAGGGTCCGGGCGGTCTCGCGGCCCCACCGGTCGGCCTCCAGCACCGCTTCAATGGAGGTCAGGGGGTGGGCCTGGTGGCGGTTCATGGTCTGTTCGATCACCTGCGGTATCTGCAGGAAGGCGATCCGGTTGTCCAGGAACGCCTCCACGGCGATCTCGTTGGCGGCGTTCATGACGGCCGGCATACTCTCCCCCGCCGCCATGGCGTGGTAGGCCAGGCCGAGACAGGGGAAGCGATCCAGGTCCGGCTTAAAGAAGGTGAGGGCGGAGAGTTCCGTCAGGTCCAGCGGCTTGACACCGGTGCTGACCCGTTCCGGATAGGAGAGGGCATAGGCGATCGGCGCCTTCATGTCCGGGGTCCCCAGCTGCGCAATGACGCAACCGTCCAGATACTCCACCATGGAGTGGATGATGCTCTGGGGGTGGATGTTGACGCTGATCTTTTCGGGCGGCACGTTGAACAGCCAACGGGCCTCGATGACCTCAAGCCCCTTGTTCATCATGCTGGCCGAGTCGATGGTGATCTTGCGCCCCATGCTCCAGTTGGGGTGATTGAGGGCGTCTGCGACGGTGACCTGCTGCAGCCGTTCGAGGGAGGTCTCGCGGAACGGTCCTCCGGATGCGGTGAGGATGATCCGGGCGATATCCTCGTTGCGGTGTCCTTCGAGGGATTGGAACACCGCGCTGTGCTCGCTGTCCACCGGGTGGAGCTTGACCCGGTGCCGTGCCACCAGCTCCATGAAGAGGTGACCTGCGGTGACCAGGGTCTCCTTGTTGGCCAGGGCGACATCCCTGCCGGCACGGATGGCGGCGGCGGTGGGCATCAGTCCGGCCGCTCCCACGATGGCGGCAACGACCATCTGCACGCCATCGGCCGTGGCAACGGCGCATAGTCCCTCCACGCCGCCGGTGATCTCCAGATCCTGACCAGCCAGCAGTTCCTTCAGGCGGGGGATATCGGTCCTGTCAGCCACCGCCGCCAGTTTGGGTCTGAATTGCCTGATCTGCCGGGCGAACAGTTCCAGGTTTTTACCTGCCGAAAGGGCGATAATCCGGAATTTATCGGGGTGGGCGGCCACGATCTCCAGGGTGCTGACGCCGATGGAACCGGTGGAGCCGAGTATGGCGAGTTGCTTCATAGCGGGATCTTTCCGATGAGGTAGAGGGTGACGTAGTAAGTGACCGGAGCGGCGAAGATGATGCTGTCCAGACGGTCAAGCACCCCGCCGTGGCCGGGGAAGACCGTGCCTGAATCCTTGACCCCAAAGCTGCGTTTGAGCAGGGATTCGAACAGATCACCAGCTTGACCCGCCAGGCCTATCAGGAGGGCTGCCAGAACGGCATCGCCATAGCCCAGGGAGGAGAAGAAGGTGAACTTGGCCAGCAACGCCCCCAGCAGGCTGGCAGTCAGGCCACCCAGGGCCCCTTCGATACTCTTGTTGGGGCTTACCTGCGGATAGAGCCGCCGTCTGCCGATGGCGCTCCCCACGTAGTAGGCGGCGGTGTCGTTGGTCATGACAATCAGCATGATCAGAAAGAGCCATGAACGTCCGTTGGGCAGTTGCCGCAGCAGGATCAGATGCGCGAGGGTAAACGGGATGTAGACAAAGGCGGTGATGGTCATGGCCAGGTCATGGGCCACGGTGGCGATATCCTTCAGCCGGACCAGAAAATGGAGGGCCGCCGCCAGGAAGGCGATCCCCAAGGCCACCAGGATCAACTGCAGGTTCGGCATCAGCGGGGCAAAGATCATCATCCCCCCCAGAAAGGCGAAGGGGAACATCTCGGCATGGCGTTCGGGCGGGAGGGCCATGGTAAAGAACTCCACCATCCCCATACAGGCGAGGAACGATACCAACAGGGCAAAGTGCCATGGAGCCCCCACCGATATGGTGAAAAAGACCAGGGGCAACAGTACCAGTGCGGTCAGCAGGCGTTTGATGGTCAACTCCTTTGGGTCAGGCGGATCTGGGCGCTGGTCTTGCCGAAACGGCGTTCACGGGATTGAAAATCGGCCAGGGCCCGATGCAGCTCGACGATGGTGAAGTCGGGCCAGTTGATCTCGGTGAAGTAGAGCTCGGTGTAGGCCAACTGCCAGAGCAGGAAGTTGCTGATCCGCATCTCCCCGCTGGTCCGGATCAGAAGGTCGGGGTCGGGAAGTCCGGCGGTGTCCAGGGCGCCGGCCAGCAGCTCCTCGTTCACCTGATCCGGCAGCAGCGACCCTTCGGCCACCTGACGGGCGATGCGTGCCGCCGCCCGGGTGATCTCCTGACGGCCGCCGTAGGAGAGGGCCAGGGTCAGCACCATGCCGCTGTTGGTGGCGGTCTGGGCCAAGGCGTCGTCGATGATTCCGTTGATCTCCGGCGGCAGGTCATCGCGTGCGCCGATGACGTTGAAGCGGATATTGTTGCGCAGCATCCGGCGCAGCTCGTTGCGCAGGTATTTCTTCAGCAGGGTCATCAAGGCCCGGACCTCAGGTTTAGGACGGGACCAGTTCTCCGATGAGAAGGCAAAGAGGGTCAGGTGCCCGATCCCGAGGTTCGAGGCCTGATCCACCACCATCTGCACGGTCTCGGCCCCCCGCTGGTGCCCCACGATCCGTGGCAGCATCCGCTGCTGCGCCCAGCGGCCGTTGCCGTCCATGATGATCGCCAGATGGCGGGGCAGTTTAGTCGGGTCCAGCTCCATCATTTCAGACTTCCAGTACCTCTTTTTCCTTGTGGGTCAATACCTCGTCAAGACGGACGATCAGGGCATCGGTGACGGTCTGGACCTCTTTTTCATACTTCTTGAGGTCGTCTTCCGTGATCGTCTTCTCCTTTTCCAGTTTTTTCAGGTCTTCGATCGCCTTGCGCCGGATGTTGCGGAGCGCCACCTTGTGCTCTTCATCCAGCTTCTTGAGCCCCTTGACGATCTCTTTGCGCCGATCCTCGGTGAGGGGGGGGAGGGTCAGGCGGATCAGTTTGCCATCGTTGCCGGGGGTTAGCCCCAGGTTGGCATTCAGGATCGCCTTTTCAATCGGACCGATCATCTTTGACTCCCAGGGGGAGATGGTGATGGTTCGGGGCTCCGGCACCGCCAGGTTGGCTACCTGGGAGAGAGGGGCAGGATTGCCGTAGTACTCCACCCGCACGTCGTCCAGGAGGGCGGTGTTGGCGCGGCCGGTTCTGATCTTCTGGAACTCCCGGCGCAGATCCTCCACGGTCTTCTCCATATGGGCCTTCATTTCAGCGAGAACGGTCTTGGGCATGGTTAGTCTCCTTGGACGATGGTACCGATGGTCTGTCCGCTGATGACCTTCTTGATATTGCCGGGCGTGGTCAGGTCAAAGACGATGATCGGTAGATGATTATCCATACAGAGCGACGTGGCGGTGGCATCCATCACCTGCAGCCCCTGCTGCAGCACCGCCAGGTAGGTTACGGCATCATAACGGGTGGCGGATGGGTCTTTCTTCGGATCGGCCGAGTAGACACCGTCCACCTTGGTACCCTTCAGGATCACCTGGGCCCCTATCTCCATCGCCCGGAGGGATGCCGCGGTGTCGGTGGTGAAGTAGGGGTTGCCGGTGCCGGCCCCGAAGATCACCACCCGCCCCTTTTCCAGGTGCCGGATCGCCTTGCGGCGGATGTACGGTTCGGCCACCTCCTGCATGGCGATGGCCGACTGTACGCGGGTGGAGACGCCGATTTTTTCTAGGGCATCCTGCAGGGCCAGTGAGTTGATCACCGTGGCAAGCATCCCCATGTAATCGGCGCTGGCCCGGTCCATCCCCTTGGAAGAGGCTGCCAGGCCACGGAAGATATTGCCGCCGCCGATCACCAGGGCGAGCTGCACCCCGGCATCCACCACCTCTTTGATCTCGGCGGCGATGGCGCTGATGGTGCCGGGATCGATGCCGTATCCCTGATCACCGGCCAGGGATTCACCGGACAGTTTGAGGAGTACGCGGTTGTAGGACTGTCGTGACATGCGGTTACCCCCTTCGTCTGATAAGAAAAAAGCCGGCCTTCTGGGCCGGCTTCTCGGCTGCTTAGAGTCCGGCCGCCGCCGCCACCTCGGCGGCAAAGTCCGATTCCTTCTTTTCCAGTCCTTCACCGAGGACGAATTTGGTGAAGGACTGCAGGGTGATGGGCCCTTCCAGGGCCTTGCCGGTCTCGTCAAGGTACTGCTGCACCGTCTTGTCCGGATCCTTTACAAATGCCTGTTCCACCAGGCAGATGTCGCCGTAGAACTTGTTGATCTGACCGGTAATGATCTTCTCTATGATGTTCTCAGGCTTGCCGGTCTGACGGGCCTTGTCGCGGTAGATATCCTTTTCACGTTCCAGCACGTCGGCCGGCACCTCGCTGCGCTGCAGGTAGGCCGGTGAGGCGGCGGCGATATGCATGGCCACATCCTTGATGCAGGCGGCCAAACGTTCGTCGGCAGCGCCATCGAAGGCGGCCTCAACCAGTACGCCGATCTTGCCACCGGCGTGGATGTAGGAGCTCACAATGCCGTTGCCGGATACGGTGTAGCCGACAAAACGGCGGATCTGCATGTTCTCGCCGATGATGGCGATGGATTCGGTCAAAAGTCCCTGGACGGTCTTGGCTTCGTCGCCGGCAAACGGCTGGGCCAGCAACGCATCAAGGTCAGCCGGGTCTTTTTGCAGGACATGGTCGGCCACCTGTTTGACGAAGGTCTGAAACTTGTCGTTTTTGGCAACGAAGTCGGTCTCGCTGTTGATCTCGACCAGTACGCCCCGCTTGGCATCGGCCGAGAGGGCGGTTGCCACCATCCCTTCGGTAGCGGCGCGGCCGGCCTTTTTGGAGGCGGCTGCCAAGCCTTTTTTACGCAGGTAATCGATGGCCTGCTCCATAGCGCCACCCACCTCTTCCAGGGCCTTCTTACAATCCAGCATCCCTGCGCCGGTG
>JAJYCS010000003.1 GCA_021778115.1 Deltaproteobacteria bacterium | reverse complement strand
CACACGCGTACTCTGATGAGGGCTGGAAGCAGACCAAAGAGATCATCGACTACTACATGGAGAACGCCCGCATCATCCGCGAAGGTCTGGCTGCCGCCGGCGTCACCTGCTACGGCGGGGTGGATGCCCCCTACATCTGGCTCAAGACCCCGGGCGGGATGAGCAGCTGGGACTTCTTTGACAAGCTGCTGAAGGAGTGCAACGTGGTCGGCACGCCGGGCTCCGGCTTCGGCCCATCCGGGGAAGGGTTCTTCCGGCTGTCTGCCTTCGGTCACAGGGAAAACGTGATCGAAGCAGTCGAACGGATCAAGAAGAACCTGAAGTAATGGAACTTGCAGGGCGTCGGAAACGGCGCCCTTTTGTTTTGGAGGCTGCTGTGTCGCCAACCCTGCTGGTTGAAAACGGCTTCAAATTTTTCTTCTATGCCAACGAGCACCTGCCGCAACACATCCATGTTGTTAAGGGGGACGATTATGCTACAATCGACCTCACGACCATGTCTGTTCGCGAAAGCTGTATGAAACGGCCAGACTTGAAGGCTGTACTGGCATTGGTTACGCTTCACCGGGATCTGTTTGAGAGGAAATGGGATGAGTTCTGCAAAAGGTAAGGCAATACATGTTGATGAACGTTATCTGCATGTCGAGCTTAAGGACGGCAGGGTCATCTCCACGCCGATGAGTTGGTACCCGGAATTGCAAAACGCTACCCTGGCACAGTTGGCGGACTACCGTTTTATCTGCCGTGGCACCGGTATTGAGTGGCCTGCCCTGGATTACCATCTCAGCATAGAGGCGATGCTGGTTGAAAACCGGCTGCTTAAGGCTGCATAAAAAGCTTGGTTCACTGCGATTTAGTATGAAACAAGCAGCTTCTGAAAAGTATAATACTCACGCTTTTTCGGACAGGTAGCTAAGTTTGGTTTGCCGCAGATTACGGGGGTAATCTATGATGGCGACCATGCGAACGAAACGGAGTCCGGAGTACAAAGCCAAGATAGCCTTGGCGGCTTACCCATTCGCTGTGACGAGGAGCCTCTTCGATTTCGTCACCAAACAGGTAATATACTGCGACTTGTCCAGACTCAGGCATATCGAAAAATGCTGCTATCTCGCTGCGAGGTACATCGAAAACCTGGACAGTCCGAGTAGTAATCTCTGCCACCCTAATCCCCTGTGGATCAGCAAAAGGCAAAAAAATCTGAATAGTTTGAGGTCTCATTTCAACGCCTTTCAATCAACTAATGTCCCTACATCCACAGAGAACGCTGTTCCCAGTCTGCAGGGAAGCCCATCGCATGGACATTGATGTTGTGCTGTGCCACCAATGCCTTAAAGCGTGGCCGCCAATGATGCTGAGGGGCGATTATGCCCTTGAAGTGCAGCAGAATAATGCAGGTATTGTAGATCCTGCGTGAATCAGCAACAAACTCTCCGTTGAATTTTGTAGGTTTTCCTGCACAAGGAGTGTGCCTATACCATAGCGTAATGTCGAGTAACTAACAGGTGTGTTAGTAAATCAAAGCCGTGAATAGCCCTTTTCAGAATCAGGACGTGTAATCCAGTTTTTGTGTCTCAGTTGTTGTTTTTTGTGACGGTTGGTATATTATTGCGTCACGAAAGTCGTTTTGAGACAGAAAGGGTGTTTTGTGCCCAAGTTAATCGCAGAACAAGAGCTAAAGCAGATTGAAGATCGGATTGCGGCATATCCGAAAGGGATTGGTATAACCGAGCTGGAAGCGGCCCTGGCCCCAGCAGGAATGGTCATGATTCGGCGTTCACTGTTGCGCCGGCTGAGCATTCTGATCGAGAGTAATCGCATTCGCGCCACAGGCGCATTCAAAGGGCGTGTTTATTGGCCAATTACGTCAGAGGCAGAAGGGGAGAAGGAACCGGAAGAATCTCTCATTCCGCTTTCTACGGCTGGCAAAGAGGTCCGTCGCTATGTCAGTCAGCCGATACAGCGTCGTGAGCCGACAGGATACCAGCGTGAATTTCTGCTTTCGTATCCCGAAAACGGACCATATCTGGATGATGCCACGCGAAAACATCTGCATCAGATCGGGCGAGCCCACCACGACACCGTGCCTGCCGGAACCATGGCCCGCCAGGTCATGGGGCGACTGCTCATCGACCTCTCATGGGCATCCAGTTATCTGGAGGGGAATACTTACTCCCTGCTGGAAACAGAGCGCCTGATCTCTTTCGGCCAGGCTGCAGAAGGTAAGGATGCCCTGGAAACCCAGATGATCCTGAATCACAAGCAGGCCATCGAGTTTCTCGTAGAGTCGGCCGAAGAAATCGGCTTCAACAGATATTCAGTACTCAACATTCATGCAATTCTGTCCGACAACCTGCTTCCCAACCCGGAAGCATGCGGCAGATTGCGCCAGATCGCGGTAGGTATCGGCGGCTCGGTCTACACGCCGCTGTCTACCCCGCAGCTCCTGGACGAATATTTTCAGCGGGCTCTCGATACGGCAGAAGCTATATCAGATCCCTTTGAACAGGCGTTTTTCTCGCTGGTGCATCTCTCCTATCTGCAACCGTTTGAAGACGTCAACAAGCGGGTAGCACGTCTTGCCGCCAACATCCCGTTGTTAAAGCACAACCTCTGCCCACTTTCGTTCATTGATGTCCCCAAGCGATCTTATGTCGAAGGGATTCTGGGGGTCTACGAGCTGAACCGCACCGAGTTGCTGCGGGATGTCTTTGTCTGGGGCTACGAGAGATCCGTTAAACGCTACCTGAGTACGCGGGAGGAGTTGGGTGAGCCTGACCCGTTCCGGATGAAATATCGTACGTCATTGACTGAAATCATCCGTGAGGTGGTGAGTCGTTACGCTGAAAAGTCAGAGGAGATAGTTGCTGCCTGGGCCTCTGAGCATATTCCGCAAGAAGATCAGCAACGCTTTATTGCTATGGTCTATGCCGAGTTGAAGGGATTGCACGAGGGAAACATAGCCAGATTCCGGCTGCGGCCTGCAAATTTTGCTGCCTGGCAAAAGACGAGGACGTCATAATTGAAGGTTTCCAGTAAACCACCGGCTCTGCCGGTGAGACTTGAAAAGGCTATGCCGTTCCAACGATAGTTCCTCCTGAGGAAAGCCCCTAAAGGCAATCAACAACAGGAGGAACTGCCATGCGAGAGTGGCAAAGTTTAGCCCATGTTGCAAAATATGGTGGTCTGATGGTATCTGTTATGGCATAATATTGATACTCGATTTAGTACTCAAAGGAGTGCCAGTATGAATACCATCCCTGCGCAAGAGATCAAGCGGCGCGGCATTGCTGCAGTGGATGACCTAATCAGCGCCGGGGATGTGCATGTGATCCGCAACAACCGGCCTGAGTACGTGGTGCTGACCGAGGAACGCTACAAGGAGCTGGTGGCCGAGGCGGAGGAGGCCTACGTGGCGCGGGTGAAGGCCTCGCTGGAGGATGTCAAGGCCGGGCGGGTGCAACGGTTTGCCTCGGCCGAGGAGCTGTTGCAGGCGATTGACGCAGCCGGAGAGTGACGCGTGTTCACTGTTGCCACCCCCGAACCGTTCCTCCGCCAGGCGCGAAAGTTCTTCAAAAAACACCCTGATCTACGACCCCGCTTTGCCGCAGTCTTCGAGGCGCTTAAGCTGGACCCTTTTCAGCCGAGCCTTGGACTGCATCCATTCACGGGCAAGCTGGCCGGGTGCCACGCCGTACGGCTTACCTATTCCTATCGCATCACCCTGACTGTCATGGTGACCGAACAAGAGATCATCCTGCTCGAGATCGGCAGCCATGATGAGGTTTATCGCTGAGCCAAGTGCACAGGTAGTGATTGCCCGACCCCGGCTTGCTATGCTATAAAAACATCGCACCTGAAAACCACAGGGAAACCCCCTGTGGTTTTCTTTATGTCTGCAGAAAGAGGTTATTATGATCAGCACCAGCAACATCAGCCTGGCCTACGGCAAGCGGGTCATCTTCAAGGATGTCAACATCAAGTTCGTGCCCGGCAACTGCTACGGCCTGATCGGCGCCAACGGCGCCGGCAAGTCCACCTTCCTCAAGATCCTGGCAGGCCTGTCCGAGCCCGATTCCGGCACAGTCAGCGTCGGCCCCCGTGAGCGGATCTCCTTCCTGAAGCAGGACCAGTTCGCCTTTGACGAGCATAGCGTCTTCAACACCGTGATCATGGGCAACCCCCGGCTGTACGAGGTGATGCACGAGCGGGAGGCGATCTATAGCAAGGGGGAGTTCACTGAGGCGGACGGCATCCGCTCGGCCGAGCTGGAGTCGGAGTTTGCCGAGATGAACGGCTACGAGGCCGAGTCCGAGGCGGCGGTGCTGTTGAACGGCCTGGGGATTCCGGAGGAGCTGCGCCACAAGCAGATGAAGGAGCTGGAAGGGGGCGAGAAGGTGCGGGTGCTGCTGGCCCAGGCCCTGTTCGGCAACCCGGATATCCTGCTGCTGGACGAGCCGACCAACCACCTGGACCTGAAGACCATCGCCTGGCTGGAGGACTTCCTGTCCCGTTTTAACAACACCGTGATCGTGGTCTCCCACGACCGTCACTTCCTGAACCAGGTCTGCACCCATGTGGCGGACATCGACTTCGGCCGGATTCAGGTCTATGTGGGCAACTACGACTTCTGGTACCAGGCCAGCCAGTTGACCCTCAAGCAGAAGCAGGACGAAAACCGCAAGGTCGCCGACAAGGCGGCCGAACTGAAGGAGTTCATCCAGCGCTTCAGCTCCAACGCCTCCAAGGCCAAGCAGGCCACCTCCCGCAAGAAGCTGCTGGAGAAGCTGACCGTGGAGGAGATGCCGGTCTCCTCCCGCAAGTACCCCTTTGTGGTCTTCAAGCCGGAGCGCCCCTGCGGCGACGTGATCCTGGAGATCAGCGGCCTCGCCAAGACGGTCGACGGGGTGCAGGTGTTCAAGGACCTGGACCTGGTGGTGGGCAAAGGGGACAAGATCGCCTTTGTGGGGGGCAACAGCCTGGCCAAGACCACCCTGTTCCAAATCCTGGCCGGCGAGCTGGAGCCGGATGCCGGTAGGTTCCGCTGGGGGGTGACCATCACCAACGCCTACTTCCCCAAGGAAAACGCCAGCTATTTTAACAACGACCTGAACCTGATCGAGTGGCTGGGGCAGTTCTCGCCTCCTACCGAGGGGGAGACCTTTGCCCGCGGCTTCCTGGGGCGGATGCTGTTCTCCGGTGACGAGGCCACCAAGAAGGCTGCAGTGCTGTCCGGTGGCGAGCGGGTGCGCTGCATGCTGGCGCGGATGATGCTGTTGAACGCCAATGTGCTGCTGCTGGACGAGCCGACCAACCACCTGGACCTGGAGTCGATCACCGCCCTCAACAACGGCCTGATCGCCTTCAGCGAGGTGCTGCTGTTCAGTTCCCACGACCACGAGTTCGTCAACACCCTGGCCAACCGGATCGTGGAGTTCACCCCCGGCGGGATCATCGACCGCAGGATGAGCTTCGATGACTACCTGGAGAGTGCCGACGTGGCCGCAGAGCGGGACAAACTCTGCCAGGGGCACGGCGATCTGAACCTTTAAATTCTGGACATGTCAGGCAAACAGCAACTCGTTAACCCCATCATTGATCAGGAGCTCCTTGAAAAGCCACCGGTTCTCCCGGTGGTTATGACTGCCTTATAGATGGGGCCATGAGGACAAAGGAGGGAGGATAAGCTTGGCTGTGTACGCATGCAGGTGTCTCTCTGTCCCGCGTTCACCCGGATCAGATCACTGCCGTTACGCCTTGAACTTGTTCTCTGTCCCCGCCACCAGGCGGCCGATGTTGGCATGGTGCTTGACGATGACGATGGCGGCTATGGCGGCGGTGACGAGCAGCAGCTCGAAGCTGTGGGGTTCAAACCAGATGATGAGCGGCATGGCGGCGGCGGCGCAGATGGAACCCAGGGAGATGTAGCGGGAGAGGGCGACTATGACGATGAAGATCCCCAGGGCTGGCGCCACCGCCTGCGGCACCAGGGCCAGGAAGACCCCCAGGGCGGTGGCGACCCCCTTTCCCCCCTTGAAGAGCAGGAAGATGGAGAAGACGTGGCCGCAGAAGGCGGCCAGGCCGACCCAGGCCTGCATCGCCTCCGGCAGGCCCAGCTGGTGGGCGGCAAGCACCGGCAAGACCCCCTTCAGGCAGTCGCCGATCAGAGTGATGACCCCCACCTTGCGCCCCACGGTCCGATAGAGGTTGGTGGCGCCGATATTGCCGCTCCCTTCGTGGCGGACATCGATGCCGTAGAGCCTGCCCAAGAGGAGGCCGGTGGGGATGGAGCCCAGCAGGTAGGCCCCCACTATCCAGAGTACGGTCAGGGTCACAGTTTTTTGGCCAGCAGTTCCCGCGCCTCTCCCAGATAGTTGCTGTTCGGGTACTCGCGGATCAGCCGGGTGAGGGCGGAGCGTGCCTTCTCCTTTTCGTTGACCTCCAGGGCCGATTTACCCAGGTAGTAGAGGGTCTTGTCGTGGCCGGTGTACTCGGGGAAGTGTGCCAGCGCGTATTCAAAGCGGCCGATGGCGGCCTTGTAATGATCGGTGCGGTAGTAAAAGTGGCCGACATAGATCTCGTACTGGGCCAGTTTGCTCAGGCAGTCGGTGATCTTCTCCCGTACCTTTGCGACGTATTCCGACTTGGGATACTGCGTAACAAAACTTTCAAAAAGGGTCAGGGCGTTGTGCGTAGGGGTCTGGTCGGTGTCGATACCGGTGATCAGGTTGTAATTGGCCAGCGCCTGGCGGTAGAGGGCGAACTGGGCCAGATCGTTGGTGGGGTGCAGTTTGCGGAAATCCTCGTAGGCGGCGCCTGCCTCGATGTAGTCGTGGTGGAGGAAGTAGGCGTTGGCGATGCCGATCTCGGCCTTTGCCATCAGTTCAGGCTGCGGAAACTGATCCTTGGCCTGTTTCCACTGTTTGATCGCCTCTTCGTAGTACCCCTTTTTGAAGGATGTCTCTCCCTGGGTGTAGAGCTGCTGGGCGGTCAGATTGGCCTTGGGGGTACCGGCGCAGGCCGATAGGAGGGTGATGGTTATGACGAGCAGCAGCAGATTTTTGCAGGGTACGCGCTTCATGGGTGATTCCTTTTGTCGTGGTTAGTCCAGCAGGTCGGCGCCGCGGGGGTCTGCCAGCAGCGTGGCGATAAGGTCGTGGTTGAGCCAGAACGCCGCCTCTTGGCTACTCCAGGAACCGTGCAGGATCAGGCGGCCGGTGGCCCGGAACACCAGGCGTGAGAGCTCTGCGCAGACCAGTTGTTTGGAGTCACGGTGCATGGCCATCAAGCGGTTCGAGGCGGCCAGCATCAGCTCCATCTGGTCCCGGGTTGAGTGCTGGGGCCAGCCGGCAAAATCGAGGGGGGCGGTGATCAGCGGGTTGGTCAGGTAGTTGTCGGCCTCGGCCAGCAGCGTCGCCAGGGTGGCCCCTTCCTGCAGCAGGGTGGTGCAACGGGCCTCAAGCGCCGCCGTAGCCCCTGCCGCGGACCGGAGCGCATGGAGCAGCGGGTAGAGCGATAGTTCCACGCCAAGGAACAGTGCGCTTGAGTTGGTCTGGATCTCGGGACAGTTGAAGACAGTGGCGTTGATCCCCTGTTGCCGCGCCTCGGCGGCTATCCCTTCCAGTCGCATCTTGGCAAACCCCTGCAGGTACGGGGTGTAGGATTGCCAGCGGTACGCGCCGTCCAGGAGAATGCCGGTGCCGTGGTAGCCGTAGGCGCTGTAGGCTGTCCGGCCTCCGGCGGCTTCGATCCGGTTACGGAGTCCGGCGGTACCCTCCAGGAGATAACGGAAGGTGTCGGCGGTCACCTCGTTGAAGCTTGCGTCACACAGTTGCCCCACCTGGCTCTGCCAGAAGGGGGCCGAGGGGAGGTGTTTGTCGCCGATACCTTTGAATACCCGGTTCAGCAGGGGCATGAAGAAACGTGCCCGGGGGATACCGCCGGCCATGGTGTGGGCAAGGAGGAGGTCGGCCCCTGCCGGCACCCGATCTGCAAGTTCATCCGCCAGCCGGGCCACGGCGGCGGTAAAACGGGCCTGGCCAGCGGCCTGGGCCTGCGATATGAAGCCGTCAGGGAAGGAGACCTGTTCCCATTCGTCCGGTTTTGCCTTCTTCAGCCGGTCGCTGATGGAGGGCTGCCCGTCAGGGGTCTCCATATCGAAACCGGCCTCCAGGGGGATGTTGATGATGGTCCCTCCCAGCAGGGTCTCGGCCTCGGCAAGCTCCTCCGGCGTGAGGGGGCGCAGGGAACCGTCGCTGTCCCGGCGGCCTACGGTGGTCCCCAGGATGGTCATCCCCAGACGCCGAGCCTCGGCCACCAGACCGTTGGCATAGCCTCGGCCGAAGAGCTCGCCGAACAGGACCAAGACGTCACCGGCATGATAGCCGGGCAGTGGCGGCAGGGTGGTCATTGGGCGGTAGTCGGACATCGGGACCTCCAGTCAGGTGGTGTGGACAGGCAGACAAATCGATTTTTTACCACGAATGAGGGCGCTTTGGGAACAGAAAACAGGCCGGCAGCGATCGGGTGGTGACAGCTGGAGGGGTACGTGCTACTCTTTCGGCCCCAAGGGAGGGAAGCCATGCCTGATGATCTGATCCTGCTGGGACACGGCAGCGGCGGCGCCTTGAGCCACCGGTTGCTGGACGAACTTGTTGTGCCGACCCTCTCCGGTCTGAGCGACCGGGAACAGAACGATGCCGCCCTGCTGGAGGCGGGAGGGCGCCGGCTGGCCTTCACCACCGACGGTTATGTGGTCGACCCCCCGTTTTTCCCCGGCGGCACCATCGGCTCCCTGGCGGTCCATGGCACGGTGAACGATCTGGCCATGATGGGGGCGCGTCCCCTCTGGCTCTCCTGCGCCCTGATCATCGAGGAGGGGTTCCGTAGGGACTCCCTGGCCGCCATCCTGGCCGATCTGCGCCGGGCTGCCGATATCTGCGGCGTGCAGGTGGTGACCGGTGACACCAAGGTGGTGCCCCGCGGCAAGGCGGATCGGGTCTATATCACCACCAGCGGGGTGGGGGTGTTGGAACACGATCTGGTCATCCACGGCGCCAATGGGCAGGAAGGAGACCGGATTATCCTCTCCGGGACCATGGGAGACCACGGGATGGCGGTCATGGCGGCCCGTGAGGGGCTTGACGCAGGTGGACTCCCTTCCGATTCGGCCCCCCTCTGGGGGTTGGTGGAGGCCCTGATGGAGGCGGCAGGCGCCGGTCTCCATCTCTTGCGTGATCCCACCAGGGGGGGGGTTGCCACCACCCTGGTGGAGATAGCCCGACAGTCCGGGGTGAGTCTCAGTATCGACGAGGCTGCCATTCCGATCAGGCCAGCGGTGCGTGGGCTGTGCGGCATTCTGGGGCTCGATCCGCTCTATGTCGCCAACGAGGGGAAGCTTGTGGCCTGCGTTGCCCCGGAACGGGCCGATGAAGCCCTGGCGGCGCTACGCCGTCATCCTGCCGGTGCTGATGCCGCCATTATCGGCGTCGTGGAGGCGGGCACGCCGGGGAGGGTGCGGATGAGAACCGCCGTTGGCGGTGCCAGGGTCGTGGAGATGCTGGCAGGGGAACAGTTGCCGAGAATCTGCTGAGGGAGATGCCATGAGCAGGGAGAAGACGCCGGTCACCCCGGCGGTCCGAGTGCTGCGGGCAGCGGGCGTGCCCTATACCGACCATCTCTACAGCTATGAGGAGCGGGGTGGGACGGCGGTCTCTGCCCGTGAGCTGGGGTTTGACGAGCATTGCGTCATCAAGACCCTGGTGATGGAGGATGATCGGGGAGAACCGCTGATCATACTGATGAATGGCGACCGGCAGGTCTCCACCCGGGAGCTGGCCCGTCAGATCGGCGTCCGGTCGGTGGAACCGTGCCGTCCCGAGGTGGCCCAGCGGCATAGTGGCTACCTGGTGGGGGGAACCTCACCGTTCGGGACGCGGCGGCAGATGCCGATCTACATCGAGGAGAGCATCCTGATGCTGCCGAAGATCTATATCAACGGCGGCAAGCGGGGGTATCTGGTGGGGATGGCCCCGGACGAGCTGTGCCGCATACTGCATCCGACCCCGGTACGGGCCGCCAGTGCGTCATGATATGCGAGAGGGAGAGGACCGATGCCGTCACTGACCGTTGACAAAGAAATGCTTGAACAGCTGCGCCGTGTCCTGACTGCGGTGGAGCAGATCCTGCCCCAACCTGTTCCCGCTGTGGACTGGGCGGTCACCCACGCCGCCAACTGGCGTCGTCGGGGTGCCGCCGGTTATCTGGAACCGGTGCCGGAGATCGAGGCGATGCGCCTCGACGATCTGCTGGGGATTGATGAGCAGAAGCGGGTGGTGGAACAGAATACCTGCCAGTTCCTGGCCGGGGCGCCGGCCAACAATGTGCTGCTGTGGGGGACCCGGGGCACCGGCAAGTCCTCCCTGGTACGGGCGCTGCTGCACAGCTACGCCCCCCGTGGGCTGCGGGTGATCCAGGTGGACAAGGATGATTTGATCCATCTACCGGCCATGGTGGATCTGATCAAGCGCCAGCCGTACCGCTTCCTCCTTTTTTCCGACGACGTCTCCTTCGAGACCGGCGAATCCAGCTACAAGATGTTGAAAAGCGCCCTGGACGGCTCGGTGTACGCTCCGCCACCCAATGTCCTGATCTACGTCACCTCCAACCGACGCCACCTGCTGCCGGAGTATGAGAGCGACAACCGGGGGGCGATGCTCGTCAATAACGAGATCCACCACGGCGAGGCGGTGGAGGAGAAGATCTCCCTCTCCGGCCGGTTTGGTCTCTGGGTCGGCTTCCATCCGTTCAGCCAGGATCAGTTCCTTGAGGTGGCCCGGCAGTGGGTGGAACGGCTTGCGGCACAGCATGGCAGACCAGGGCTTTGGAGCGAGGAGGCGCGGCAGGCCGCTATCCTTTGGTGCCGTCAGAAGGGGGACAACAGCGGCCGGATCGCGTTGCAGTTCGCCAGCCACTGGGTGGGGAGCCGGATGGTCGGGGAGGTCACGAGAGACTGACGGTCAGCAGCACCACCAGAGTCAGGAAGGTGTAGAGGATGTAGAGGTGCAGTTGACCGTGCTGCAGGCGGCGCAATGTCCCGCATTTGCCGTTGGCCCAGGTGAGCAGCGGCAGGTAAAGCCGCTCCAGCGTCGTCTCCGGGAGATGGCTTGCGAACCGGGTCGCCGCGGGAAAGGGGCCGCGCAGGTCCGATCGGTGCTGTTCGGGGTGGAGGATAACGGCGAACAGCGCCACCAGCATCCCGGCAAAGGATGAGGCGCTGTACTGCATCCTGCCGGTGGGGGCCTGATAGCCACAGCCCCAGGTGGGGACAGAGGTAGCGGCGGAGGGGCTCAGCCGGGTGTGGAGCCAGGCGGCTCCCCCGAGGATGAAGGTGAGCAGGACCAGGGCCAGGATGGTCAGCCATCCGAAAGGGGCCAGCGCTGTCAGCAGCGGCAGGGGGATCGAGGCGGGCAGCCAGGTGGCAACCGCTCCATCCAGAAGGGGGGCCATGGTGCGCGGCGCAAGACCGATGGTCAGGCAGCAGAGGGCCAGCAGACCCATCGGCAGGCGGATCAGCAGCCCCGATTCGTGGGCCTGGGCCGCCTCCCGGCTCCTGGGAGCCCCGAGGAAGGCCACTCCCACCACCTTGACGAAGCAGGCGATCGCCAGACCGCCGATCAGCGCCAGTGACGGCGCGGCCAGGGCGTTGACAACGGCGCCGGCGCCGGTTTGGCCGGTCACCCCGTGAAAGAACCCCAGGTAGAGGAGCCACTCGCTGACAAAGCCGTTTAGGGGGGGCAGGCCGCAGATGGCCACCGCCCCAGTCAGGAAGGCAAGGCCGGTCCAGGGCTGGCGACGCAGAAGCCCCCCCATCCGCTCCAGGTTGCGGCTGCCGGTGCCGTGGATGACCGAACCGGCGCCAAGGAAGAGTAGTGATTTGAACAGTCCGTGATTCACCAGATGCAGCAGCGCCCCCGCCATCCCCAACAGGATCAGAACCGGCGATCCACAGCTCCTACCGATCAGCGCCACCCCGATCCCCATGACAATAATGCCGATGTTCTCGATGCTGTGGTAGGCCAGAAGCCGTTTGATGTCGTGCTGGCCCAGTGCGAAGGCCACCCCGAGGATGCCGGAGGCGATGCCGAGGCAGAGGAGCAGGACTCCCCACCAGAGCGGTATACCGGTAAAGAAGGAAAGGAGGCGGATGATACCGTAGATGCCGATCTTGAGTATCACCCCGGACATGAAGGCTGAAATATGGCTGGGGGCGTTGGCATGGGCGCCGGGCAGCCAGACATGGAGGGGCATCAGACCGGCCTTGAAACCGAAGCCGAGCAGAATCAGGACGTAACAGGCGACGGCCAGGGGGCCGACGGCCGGGATGCTGCCGATGACGGGGAAGAGGAAGCTGCCGGTGGCCTTTTTGAGGAGGGCGAACAGGGCGAAGAGCGCCAGAGTGCCGGCGTGGGTGCAGATCAGGTAGACTGTGCCGGCGTCACGGACCTCGGCCTGGTGGTCGTCGCAGATGAGGACGAAGTAGGCGGCCAGTGCCATCACCTCCCAGGTGAGGAGGAAGAGGCCGGCGCTGCGGGCCATGAGCACCCCCAGCAGTGCCGCCACCAACAGGCCGAAGAACAGGGAGAGTCTGCCGGCCGTGCGGCGGTTGGCGGCGGCGGGCCAGTAATCGATGCCGTAGATGCTGCAGCAGGCGGCGATCAGCAGGAGCGGAAGGCTGACCAGGGCCGAGAGGGGATCGAGCCCGAAGCGGGTGGGACCGAACGGGAGGGGCCAGGCCACCTCCCAGGTGACGGATATCCGCTGCAGGAGCGTCAGTACGGCTGCGACGATGCCGGCAGCGGCCGCCGCCACCATGATCCCTGCGGAGAACCGCTGGGCCGCCGCCGACCCTGGACGGCCCGCCAGGAACGGCAGACCGGAGACAGCGGCCAGGATGATGGCCGTCACCATCAGCAGGGTCGGGAGCGTGGCCGCAGCGTCAGGGGTCATGGTGAGAGGCCCGCCATATCCAGTTCGATGGTCCGGACCTCGCTGATGATGGCGTCGGGACGGCATGCATGGCCGAGGATCCCGCGCAGGCGCTGGTCCCGCAGACAGAATGCCAGTTTGGAGAGCAGATGCAGGTGCATCCTGATGGTGGGGGTGATGATGGTAAACAGGATCTGTACCGGTTTGTGGTCCAGCGCGCCGAACTCCACCGGTTGGGCCAGGTAGCTTAACGAGACTTTGGGTACCGGCAGCTGCACCAGGATCGGGTTGCGTACATGGGGGATGGCGATACCGTCCCCCACCGCGGTGGTTCCCATCGCCTCCCGGGCCAGCAGCACCTGGAGGATGAAATCGGGGTCCAGCTCGGCAGGGAGCTGCAACTGGGCCACCACCGCACGGAGCACCGATTCCCGATCGGTCCCCGGCACGTTGCAGTGCACCCCGCCGGCCTCCAGGGCCTGGCTCAAGGTGGGGAGGGGCTGTTCATCCAGGGCTGGCATCTTGTAGAGGGCCGGATTGACCTTGATCCCCCGCTCCGTTGCCCATTCCAGCAGGTCTACCGGGTTGACCCGGTACTCCCCCTGGATCACCGATGCCGGCAGATGATCCTTCCTGATCCAGCGCAGCATGGTCCGTTCATCAACGTGCAGGGCCTGTGCGGCCTCTTCTATCTCGAGCAGCATGGTGGTTATCCTTTGCCGAGGCCCGGCGTCTCTTCCAGGCCCAGCTGCAGGCAGAGGGCCTTGCCTACCTGTCCCATCAGCCCCTTGGTGAGCAGGCCGAGCCGTTCCCCGACGACGTTGGTCTTGTCGATGGTGATCAGGATATGGGAGCTGACCTTGGCATTGCGGTCCAGGCCGCTGCCACTGGCCGGCAGCATGGTCTCAAAGTCGTACACCTTTTCCAGGCCATCGTAGCTGACCGGGATGATGGTGACCACCGGCGAGAATTCGTTGGCGATGTTGTTGCTGACCACCAGGCAGGGGCAGATTTCGGGGGTGGTGCCGTCGGCATGGGGGAGCCGGACCGGATAGATGCCGCCGCGCTTAAACATCGCGTTGTTCCGTCACTGCGCTGTCGAACTTCTTGAGCACCTCTTTCGTCTCCTGTGCGGTGGCGCTGTATCCCTCGATCAACCCCTTGTAGGCCTTCTTTTTTACCTCGGCAAGTTTTTCCCGTGCCGCCTCCTCCAGAAACTGGCTCAGACCCCGTTGCCCGAACAGGGCCTTGATGTCGTCCACAATCGGCGTGGGGAGGGTGATGTTGAGTCGGGTGGTGGGCATCGGGGGCCTCTCCTCTGCGGACAGGGTGTCCCGTCCTTGTGTGGCGCATAATTTTATTGACGTGCTTTGTTTTATACCATATCTTTTTTTCATGTGTCATATTTTTTTACAACACATATCTTTTTGTGACCTGGGGTCCCGGTGAATCTAACCGGTGAACCGACCGCCCTGTTGCTCACCGCCGCCCTGCTGCTCGCCCTGTCCGGTCTGCCGGGACTGCTGCCCCGCTTCGCCGTTTTGGGCCAGCGGCTGACCGTGACGCTTGCGGTGGCCGCCTCCCTGCTGGGGGGGGGAGGGCTGCTGCGCCTTATGACCGGGACCACCGGCGCAGTCTACCAGCTTGATTGGCCGTTGCCGTTCGGTCCGGCCCTGCTGGCAACGGATCCTCTCTCCACCCTGTTTCTGCTCCCACTCCTGCTGGTCAGCGGCTGCGCCGCCCTGTTCACCCCCACCTACTGGCCTGCCGCAACCCGGCGTGACGCCGGGAGGCTGACCTTTTTCAGCGGTCTGTTTGGGGGGGGGATGATGCTGGTGCTGCTGGCCAGAAATGGTGTCCTGTTTCTCGTGGCCTGGGAGGTGATGGCGCTTGCCGCCTATTTCCTCCTCACCACCGATCAGCGGGACGGGGGGGTGCAGCGGGCAGGGACCATCTACCTGCTGGCGACCCATACCGGCACTATGGCCCTGTTCGTCCTGTTCGCCCTGCTCAAGGCCGTGACCGGTTCCTTTGACTTCCCGCCATCCCATACCCTTACGCCCTTCTCCCCCGTGGCGGTGGTGATGCTGGTGGCCGCCCTGGTCGGTTTCGGGGCAAAGGCCGGCCTGATGCCGTTTCATTTCTGGCTCCCCGGCGCCCATGCCAACGCCCCCAGTCAGGTCTCGGCCATGATGTCCGGCCTGATGCTCAAGATGGGGGTCTACGGCATCCTGCGGGTATTCCTGTTTTTTACCGATCTCCCCACCTGGTGCGGCTGGCTGCTGCTGGCCCTGGGGGGGTGGTCGGCCCTGAACGGCATCGCCCTTGCCGCCGGTCAGCGTGATCTGAAGCGTCTCCTTGCCTGCAGCAGCATCGAGAATATCGGCATCGTCTTTATCGGCATCGGCATGTCCCTGATCGGCAGCCGTACCGGGTCGCCGGTGCTGGTCCTCTGCGGGCTCATGGGGGCCTTTATCCATATCGTGAACCACGCCCTGTTCAAGCCGCTGCTCTTCCTCGGCAGCGGGGTGCTGATTCACGGCGTCGGCACCCGGGAACTGGACCGGATGGGTGGACTCGCCGACAGGCTGCCGGTCACGGCGTTTCTGATGTTGGTGGGGGGGCTGGCCATCTGCGGTCTCCCACCTTTAAACGGTTTTGTCGGTGAGCTGTTCCTCTATCTGGGGGCCCTGTACGACGGCATGACCGCCCCGTTGCCGTTGGTGGCCCTCGTGGCGCCGACCCTTGCCCTGGTCGGCGGCCTTGCGGTGATTACCTTTGTCAAGGCCTACGGTGTCATCTTCCTCGGCAATCCACGCAGCAGGAGAGCTGAGGAGGTCCACCGTCCCGGACCCGGCATGGTCGCGCCGATGGTCCTCCTGGCGGTACTTTGTCTACTCGCTGGCCTCTTCCCCCTGGGGTTGGTGCGGCTGGTCCAACCGGCGGTCGGTTTTTACAGCGGCCGCGCCGTTGACTGGTCACTGCTGGGGCCCCTGCAGCCGCCGCTTGGCCCCCTTCTGCTGATGAACGGCCTGCTGCTGGCGTTGCTGCTGTTCCTTGCCCTGTTCTACCGGATGCGCTTGCATCGGCTTCCCCGAGGGACCGTCCCCACCTGGGGGTGCGGGTACCAGGCGCCGTCCCCCAGGATTCAGTACACCGGCGCCTCATTCAGCGAACTGGCGGTGAATCTGTTTGGGCCGATGGCGTCGCCACGGCGGAGCCGGCCACGTTTGTCCGGCATCTTCCCCGCCCCGGGGGCCTCCTTCGGTTATCGTGCCGCCGAGCTGTTGCTGGAGCAGGTGCTGACGCCGCTCTTTTCCTGGTCCGGTCAGGCCTTTTCCTGGCTGCGCCGCCTGCAGCATGGCCGGGTCCATATCTATGTGCTCTATATCTTCGCCACCCTGTTCGTGCTGATGATCTGGGGCCGGTGAGCCAGGGTGGCCTGATGGCTGACGAGAGGATCGTTCAATGATTGACGGCATCATCCATTGCCTCGTGGTACTCCTGCTGCCGCCGCTGCTGATCGGCATCATCACCAAGACCAAGGCGGCCTTTGCCGGACGGGTCGGGGCGCCGCTTCTGCAGCCGTATTACGATATCCTCAAGTTGTTGCGCAAAGGTTCGGTATTCAGCACCACCACCACCTGGCTGTTCAGGGCCGGTCCCCTGGTGACCCTGGCCGCCATCCTCACCGCCTCGCTGCTGGTCCCCCTGGGACGTCACCCTGCCCTGATCTCCTTTGACGGCGATCTGATCCTGTTCGCCTACCTGTTCGGCCTGGCCCGGTTCTTTACCGCCAGCGCCGCCCTGGATACCGGCTCAAGCTTCGAGGGGATGGGGGCCGCCCGTGAGGTCACCTTTTCCTGTCTGGCCGAGCCGACCCTGTTCGTGGCCCTCATCACCCTGGCCCGGATCAGCGGTTCGCTGCGGCTGTCCACCATCCTCACCTATCCGACCCCGGCCCTGTGGCGCGCCACCGGCGCCAGCATGCTGCTGCTGGTGGCGGCCCTGTTCATCGTCCTCTTGGCCGAGAACTGCCGTATCCCCTTTGATGACCCCACCACCCACCTGGAGCTGACCATGATCCATGAGGTGATGGTGCTGGATCACAGCGGCCCGGCCTTTGGCCTGATCCTGTACGGTGCGGCCCTGAAACTGCTGGTGCTGGGGGCGCTGTTCACCGCCATCGCCCTGCCGGTCAGCACCGGTTCGGACCTTGCCGATTGGGGCCTCTTCCTGGCCTCCATGGCAGCGCTTGCCGTGGCCATCGGCGTGGTGGAGTCGGTGATGGCCCGGCTCAGGCTGGTGAGGATCCCCCAACTGCTGGTGGGGGCCACCATCCTCTCTGCCTTTGCCATGTTGCTGGTCCTGAGGTGACCTCATGAATTCCCTGGCCGATCAACTGTTGGTGCTGGTGATGCTGATCAATCTGGTCATGCTCGGCTCAAGCCGGCTGATCTTCTCCATCCGGGCGGTGGCGGCCCAGGGGGTGATCCTGGGGATCCTCCCCAGCCTGGTACACCCTCTGTCGTTCCATCTGGTTGCGATCACCGCCAGCATCATCCTGGCCAAGGGGATCGTCATCCCCTACCTGATCGGCGATGCGGTGCACAAGGCCCATATCCGGCGTGAGGTGGAACCGTTCATCGGCTACCTGCCCACCCTGTTCCTCGGCGCGGTCTGCACCGCCCTGGCCTTTGTCTTTGCCGCCAGGCTCCCCTTGGCGCCGGAACACAGGAGCCTGCTGGTGGTGCCGGCCTCCATCGCCACCCTCCTCACCGGGTTTCTGATCCTGACCACCCGGCGCAAGGCGATCTCACAGGTCATCGGCTACCTGGTGCTGGAGAACGGCATCTTCGTCTTCGGTCTGCTGCTGACCGAGGCGATGCCGTTCATGGTGGAGGCCGGTGCGCTCCTGGACCTCCTGGTGGGGATCTTCGTCATGGGGATCGTCATCAACCAGATCAGCCAGGAGTTTTCCACCATCGATACCTCCCGTCTGCGGGCACTCAAGGAGGAATGACCGCATGATCACGGCCCTGCTGCTGATCCCCCTCCTGGGCGCACTGGCCGCCTGGGTGATACCCGACAACCGTCGCCGCCCCCTGGTGTTGCCGGTTATTGCCACCCTGCATCTGGGGCTGACGGTACTCCTGCTGGCCGATCCGCCGCCCGCCTCCCTCAACGGCTGGATCTGGCTCGATCCCCTGGGGGGGCTGGTGCTCCTCTGCATCAGCCTCCTGTTCACGGTCTGCGCCTTCTATGCGGTGGGTTATCTGGCCTACCGTCAGGAACGGTCCAACCGGGTTCTCTGCATGGGGCTCCTGGTCTGCCTGGCCGCCATGGGTCTGGTGACCGTGAGCCAGCACCTGGGGCTCTTGTGGGTCGCTCTGGAGACCACCACGGTCTCCATGGCGCCACTCATCTACTTTAACAAAAACGCCCGCTCCATCGAGGCCACCTGGAAGTACCTGCTGATCTGCTCGGTGGGGATCGCTCTGGCCTTGCTGGGCCTGCTTTTTCTCGCCTATTCCACCTACCTGGCCCAGCAGGATGCCACCCTGCTGCTCAGCGCCCTCCTCGCCACCGCCCGAGGTCTGAACCCCGGCTGGCTCCACGCTGCGGTGATCTTCCTGCTGGTGGGGTACGGCTCCAAGATGGGGCTGGCGCCGCTGCACACCTGGAAGCCGGATGCCTATGGCGAGGCCCCCGGCATGGTGGGGGCCCTTTTGGCCGGGGGCTTGGTGAACTGCGCCTTTCTGGCGATCCTGCGGGTCTACCAGGTCTGTCTCGCCTCCGGCAGCACTGAGCTGCGGTTCTTTCAGCAGGCCTTGGTGGGGATGGGGCTGCTCTCCATGGCCTTTGCCGCGGTCTTTATGGCCCGGCAGGCCGATTTCAAGCGGATGCTGGCCTACTCCAGCGTCGAACACGTAGGTATCCTGGCCATCGGACTCGGCCTCGGCAACGGGGCCCTGTTTGGGGCCCTCTTCCATCTGCTGAACAACGGTCTCACCAAGGGGGTGCTGTTTCTCACCTCCGGCAATATCCACCGCTCCTACGGCAACAAGACCACCGAGGTGGTCAGGGGGGCGCTGACCCGTCTCCCCTGGTCCGGCGGCCTCTTCCTCGCCGGCTTTATCGCCATCACCGGATCTCCTCCCTTTGCCCCGTTCATCAGCGAGTACACCATCGTCAGCAGCGCCTTTGTCGACGGGCGGTATCTGGTGGCCGGGCTGCTGCTCCTGTTCCTGACCATCGTCTTTATCGGCATGGCCCTGACGGTGCTCCCGATGGTGATGGGCGCTCCGCCGGAGGAGGCCACCCCATCGGGGTACCGGGACAGCCTGCTGATGGTCTGTCCCCCCCTGGTGACCATGGCGATCATCCTGGTGCTGGGGGTCTGGCCCCCGGCACCGCTGTTGACGCTTCTTAAAAACGGGGCCGCCCTGCTGGGGGTGCCGTCATGATCGCTGCGGCCCGTACCCTGTACAACGGCTCATCGGTCCCCCTGGCCGAGGTTCCCGAACTGTCCCTGGATCGGTTTCTGGAGACGATCCTGGACGCCACCGGTCATGGTTGGCGGGTGATCGCCTACTTCGGTCTGCCTGACGCCGCTGCCACACCCCTCTACTGCCTGCTGGCCGAGGGAACGACGAGCCGACTGGCGGCCCTGCGCACGGTCTGCCAGGACGAGCGGCTGCCATCCCTGACCCCGGCCTGTCCCCAGCTGCACCTGTTCGAACGGGAGATCGCCGAGCAGTGCGGCCTTGTCGTTGACGGCCACCCCTGGTTCAAGCCGCTCCGCTTCCACCGTTCCTGGGCGCCGGGCCGTGACGCCTGGCAGCGGCCGGCGGACGACCCGCTGACGGTGGGGGTGATGGAGTTTTTCCAGGTGGCGGGGGACGAGGTGCACGAGGTGGCGGTGGGGCCGGTCCACGCCGGGATCATCGAGCCGGGGCACTTCCGGTTTCAGTGCCACGGCGAAGAGGTGTTCCACCTTGAGATATCCCTAGGGTTCCAGCATCGCGGCATCGAGCGGCGTCTCGTCGGCGGCCACGATACCCGCGTCATGGCCCTGATGGAGGTGGTGGCCGGCGATACTACCATCGGTCATGGGCTGGCCCATTGCATGGTCATGGAGGCGTTGGGGCAGGCCAAGGTTGCCCCCCGGCCCCAGGTGCTGCGGGGGATAGCGCTGGAGCTGGAACGGTTGGCCAACCATACCGGCGACCTGGGGGCCATTGCCGGTGATGTCGGTTACCTCCCCACCTCGTCGTTTTGCGGCAGGATTCGGGGTGATATCCTCAATATGACGGCGGTACTCTGCGGCAGCCGGTTCGGCCGGGGGCTGCTGGCGCCCGGCGGCACGCGGTTTGACCTTACCCCCGACCAGTGCGGCGATCTGCTGGACCGTCTGCGGGCGGTACGGCGCGACCTGACCGACGCGGTGGAGCTGATGCGCAACACCCCGTCGGTCATGGCCCGGCTGGAGGGGATCGGCCAGGTGGAACGGGAACTGGCCCTGGAACTGGGGCTGGTGGGACCTGCGGCCAGGGCAAGCGGGATCAAGCGTGACGTACGGATCGATCACCCCTTCGGCATCTATCGGATGACGCACCTGCCGGTGGCCACCGGCTTCCACGGCGATGTCTGCGCACGTGCCACGGTACGGTGGCAGGAGGCGGAAAAATCTCTGGACTTTGTGGAAGAGCAGCTGCAGCAGATCCCGGCCGGCACTCACCGCGGCGAGCTTGCCCCGCCGCCGGCGCATCACCTGGCGGTGGCCCTCACTGAAGGGTGGCGCGGTGAGGTCTGTCACGTCGCGTTAACCGATGCCGATGGTCGTTTTGCCCGTTACAAGATCGTGGATCCCTCCTTCCACAACTGGCAGGGACTGGCTATGGCGCTGCGAGGGCAGCAGATATCAGATTTCCCGCTCTGCAACAAGAGCTTCAACCTGTCGTACTGTGGGGTTGACCTGTAGTGCGCATCCAAGGTGTGACGCCATGATCCGTGCCATTCTCGCCCGCATCAGACAGGGCCATCGTACCATGCCGTACCCGAAGGAACAGCCTGCCATGCCGGATCGGCTGCGTGGGTATCCCCGCCTCGCCCTGGCGACCGCCGGCGTCACCGGAGCCGAAGAGGGATGCCCCTATGGGGCCTACGACCCTGTTGCCGGCGGCAGCCTCGACCTGGGGCGCTGCCTCTTCTGCGCCGACTGTCCGGTCCCGGCGGTTAGCTTCTCCACCGACTTCCAGCTGGCGGTCTCCCAGCGGGATGACCTGGTGCTGCATCCCGACGCCCAGCGCCATCACGCCGAGCGTCTTTCCGCCCAGCTCCTGGGACTCCTGGGCCGTTCCCTCAAGTTCCGTGAGGTGAGCGCGGGCGGTTGCAACGCCTGCGAGGCGGACACCAACGTGCTCTCCACCATCGGCTGGGACCTGGGGCGGTTCGGTATCCAGTTCGTGGCCTCCCCCCGCCACGCCGATGGTCTGTGGGTTACCGGACCGGTCACCCACAACATGCGGCAGGCCCTTCTTGACACCTATGCGGCGATCCCGGCGCCCAAGATTGTGGTGGCCTGCGGCGCCTGCGCCATCAGCGGCGGCCTGTTCCGCGGCGAGCCGGAGCAGTCGGACGGCGTTGACGGTCTGCTGCCGGTGGACCTGTATATCCCCGGCTGCCCCCCCCATCCGGCCACCATCCTGGAGGGGCTGCTGCGCCTGATAGGCCGGATCCCGTAACCGTCGGCCGGTCTGATTTCCAGCTGTAACCCGCCCCTCATCTCTGCTACACTACCACCATCAAACTTCCCCATACCAAGGAGCCGCCATGCTGCGCAAGGCACAGATCGGCGATGTCAAGGAGATCCAGAGACTGTTGACCGGCTACGCCAACCAGGGGGCGATGCTCTCCCGCTCGCTGTCGGAGCTGTACGAGTCGGTGCGCGATTTTTACGTGGAGGTGGCTGACGACGGCCGGATACTGGGGGCGGCGGCCCTGCATATCGTCTGGGACGATCTGGCAGAGGTCCGTTCGGTGGCGGTGGCTGAGGACGCTGGACGCCGGGGGGTGGGGAGCGCCCTGGTGAACGCCTGCATCGATGAGGCCCGGCAGCTGGGGCTCAAACGGGTCTTCTGTCTCACCTATAAACCGGCCTTTTTCGGTACCCTGGGCTTTGCCCTGGTGGACAAGGCGACCCTGCCCCACAAGGTCTGGGGGGATTGCATCAAGTGTCCCAAGTTTCCGGACTGCGATGAAAATGCCATGGCCCTGGAGCTTGGGTAGGCAGCGGTCCCCTACCTCGCGCCTTCAATGGACGGCGCAGGAGATGCACGGGTCGAAGCAGCGGACCAACCGTTCGGACAGCCCCCTGACCTCAGTCTCATCGGCGCCCCCGATGATCCCTACCAGGGCGGTCAGGGAGGCGGCCATGGCCCCTTGGTTGATGGCGGTCGGGGTGATTACCCGGGCCGCCATGCAGCGCCCTGCATCGTCGAATCCGTAGTGATGCAGCAGAAGCCCCCGCGGCGCCTCGATCAGGACGGTGGCGGAGCCGCCTCGCCGCGTCGGCAGCGCCGCCGGCTCATGCCGCATCTCCTCCTGCAGCAACTCATCAATCACCGCCGTTGCACGGGCCATGGCCTGCAGCAGCTCTATGGAACGGGCAAGATGGGAGGCGGTGACGGGCTGTCCGAGGAGCCGTTCCCGGTGGTGTTGCCGCAGCATCGCCGCCTCCGGCTCGAGATGGGGGTCGAGGTTCATGCGCGCAAGCGGCCCGGTCAGGTAGGGACCGGCGCCTGTGAAATCGCTCACCCTGGCGTTTCCTTCCGGCGGCAGCCGTTCATCCAGCCAGTCCATGACCTCTCCGGCTGCGATACGGCTCCCGTCCGTGCTGACAATATGGTAATCCGCCAGGGATGGACCTCCCGACACGCCAATCCCCGGCAGCGGCGGCACGGGCGGAAGCGCCTCAGGCAGTTCCGTCGCCAGGGCGATGGTGGCGCGGGCCGCCGGCAGCAGGTTCTGCAGCTCGTCGGCAAGCCGTCGAAGCGTATCGGCTGCCGGCGGACTGCCGATCCCCCCCAGAAGCAGATTGAAGGGGTGGATCGCCCGGCCACCCACCTCCTCCTGTATCCGGTTTCCCAAGGCCTTTAACGCCAGACCACGCTGGAGCTCCTTAGGGGCGGTGCGCTGGAGATCGACAAGACTGCTGCACCCACGATAATCGGGCAGCGCCAGACAGGAGAGGTGCAGGGCATGGCTTGCCAGCTGCCCCCCCTGCAGCGCCAGCTGCCGGAGCAGGTCGGTCTGACGGCTGACGGCGATTCCCAGGCAACCCTCCACGGCCCGCAGGGACGCGACCTTGTGTACGGTGGAGCAGATGGAGCAGATCCGGCAGACGATCTCCGGCAGTTCCTCCCCCAGCCGTCCCCGCAGCAGACCCTCAAACAGCCGCACCGGTTCGTACAGCACCAGCCGGGCCCCGACGATTCGCCCATCGCGCCGTTCCAGCTCGATCCGTCCATGCCCCTCCACCCGTGGTATCTGGTTTACCTTACGCACGCCGCTCATCGTCCCACTCCCCACAGAAACGCCGCAATGCAGCCTCAACCGTCTGCCGGTCAAACCGATGGTCACGGCAGAGGCGGTCCAGCTCGGCCAGGTTCGCCTCCGGGGCCGGACCCCGGCACCCTTCGCAGGCCACTCCCCGCGCGGGGCACCGGGCGCCGCATCCCCCCAGGGTAACCGGCCCGAGACAGAGAACTCCTCCTTCCGACAACAGACAGCGGTTCTCCAGCATACGGCACTCGCTGCAGACCGGGGCGGTGGTGGCCAGTGGCGGCACTCCCCGTTGGATATCCCCCAAAAACCTCAGCAGTTCGACAGGTTCAGGCGGGCAGCCGGGTAGCGTGGCGTCCACCTTCACCACCCTGCCTACGGGGCGCGGGAGGTACTCCGCTCCCCTTTGCCCAGCGCCGCCATGGACCAGCCCCTGCAGGCGTGATCGGGGGGTCGGGTTGCAGCTGGCCGGCACCCCGCCCCAGGCGGCGCAGCTCCCCAGGGCGATGAGCAGGAGGCTCCTCCGACGCAGCTCCCGCAGGAGTTTCTCCTCATGGGGGGTGCTGCAGCATCCCTCCACCAGGGCGACGTCATAACGGCCGTCAGGCTGCAACGGAATACCGGCCAGGGGGAACGCCGCGAAGGCGAACCTCTCCATGAGCAGCGGGAGGTCGGACTCGCTGTTGAGCAGGGTGAGCTGGCAGCCGGAACAGCCGGTGAGTCCCGTTATGGCCAACCGTGGGCGGTTCACAGCGCCCCCTCGATCCCCAGGAGGGTGCTGTAGGCAAACACCGGACCCTCAGTACAGCAGAGGAGGCTGCCGACGGCGCAGTGGCCACAACGCCCTTGTCCGCATTGCATCCGGCGTTCCAGGGAGAGGTGGATCCGGTCCGGCGTCACCCCCCGTGCCAGCAGGGGCGGTATCAGCGCCCGATAGAGCGACGGTGGCCCGCAGACCGGGACGAAGGTGCGCCCCGGCGTCAGCGCAAGGCCATCCAGGAGCTCCGGCAGCAGCGCCTCACGGCAGGAGGGAATCGCCGCCGGGCAGGCCACGGCCCGGTCCACCGCCAGGCGCAGGAGCAGATCCTTCCGACCGGCCAGATCGGTTAGCTCATGGCGGAACAGCAGGGCGTCCGGGGCCTTGGCCCCGTACAGGAGGGTTAACCGGCCGAATCGTTGCCGTTCTGCGAGGAGGGTATGGAGCAGGGCGCGGAGCGGCGCCATGCCGAGTCCCCCCGCCACCAGCAGGATATCCCGTCCCAGGTAGTGCCTGAGGGGGAAGCCGCGACCAAAGGGGCCCCGCACCGCCAGCTGATCCCCCGGCAGGGCATGGTGCAGGGCGGTGGTGACCCGGCCGACCCGGCGGATGCAGAGCTCGACCCGCCGGTCTGGGGTGGGGACGCCGCAGTAGGAGATCGGCGCCTCTCCGGCACCTGGCACCGAAAGTTGCAGGAACTGTCCCGGTTCGAACTGCCAGGGCTGTTCCCCTCCCACTTGAGCCCCCTCCGGTACCTGCAGGGTGAACAGGGAGGTATCCCCGCTCAGGGGGCGGATGCTGAGGAGTGTCGCCGGACAGGGGGGACTGCCGGAGCTCATGCCTCCCTCCTTTCCAGGCGTTCCGCCAGGGGACGGAGGTCAAGCCCACTGGGGCACTGAACCCGGCAGCGGCCGCAGCCCACGCAGGAGGGGAGACCCTGGAGCGGGCCGAATCCCCGATACTTGTGTTGATAACGGTAGCGGAACCGTTGCCACCGCTCCTGCTGAAAACTCTCTCCCCCGGCCACCATGGCGTGTCCCTTGAAGAGGCAGCTATCCCAGCGTCGTCTACGTTCGGCGCCGGCAGCGTCAAGAGTGGCGTATTCGAGCAGTTCAAAACAGGCGCAGGTGGGGCAGGCGATGGAGCAGGCGCCGCAACCGAGGCAGTGATCTGCCAGCTCACGCCAGTCCGGTAGTGAGAGGTCGAGCTCCTCGGTGGAGGGTGGGGGAAGGGGGGGGGCGAACCGGTCCCGTGCCGACGGAGGCGGGCACCGTCGATCCGCCTGCAGCAGCCCGGCCAGCGATCGGCAGAGCTCTTTCCCCCGGTCGCTCTCAGCCGTCACCAGGAACCCCTCCTCCACCGGATGCAGGAACAGGTCGCAGGGGGTCGGGAGGGGGGAAGGGTGGGTCAGACAGGAACAGTACCCATCAGGGCTGCAGCCGGTTCCCACCAGGGTGATTGCCGCCCGGCGGGCTGCGTAGGTGGGGTCAGGCGGGGCGGCCAGAAACTGCCGGTCGAGGTAGGCGATTGCCGCCAGGTCGCAGGGGTGGAGCCCCAGCAGGATCAGGGGGGTGTCAGGCAACCGGGGGAGCCGGTACCCCTCTCCCGGGCGGAAGGTGAGGGTGGTCTCTACCGGGGGAAGCAGGTACTTCTTGGCCGGAAGCAGGGTCCGCAGCGTCGTGAGATCAGGGCGCACACCCTCCGGCAGCGGGGCAAGGCGACAGAGTCCGTCCGTATCACGCCGTGGGCCATGGAGTTCGGCGACGCTGCGGAGGCGCTGCAGGCACGCATCGAGGGCGTTATGGGGCAAGAGGAATAGCGGCATCCGGGGCTCCCTCAGTGCAACTCTAACAGGTAGGGGGCTGTTTGCAAGGGGTCAGGATGAGACGGGAGTGGTGCAAATCCTGCACAGGTAGTGCAGGATTTGCACTGTCTGCTGTTGCAGCATCCCCCCTGCCCAAGCATTAACATCTTGTAATAACAAAGAATCTATTTTTTGGCACGGAATCTGATGATATCCCGCACAATGTGTTAACTTGCTGAAATCATTTATATTATTTTTTATATATCTGCGTCTTTGCATAAATTCAGTAGGCGCGATTGGAAACGACGGGAAACGAGACCCGAAAGACAAAGGAGAACATCATGAAACGGATTGCCCTGCCCCTGGTCGCCCTGTTTGCCGCTGTCGGTCTTGCCTCTCTTGCCCAGGCCGCTGTGAAGTCATCAAAGCACGACTTGAGCGCCCTGACCGGCACCGATGCGCAGATCTGTGTGGTCTGTCACACACCGCACAAGGCCGACACCAGCACCACTGATGCCCCCCTCTGGAACCACAAGCTGACTACCGCCACCTACACGCTGTACGACAGTCCCACGTTTAACGGCAAAGGCAGCATCGTCCAGCCGGCCGGGGTCTCCAAGCTCTGCCTCTCCTGCCATGACGGCACCGTGGCGCTTGATGCCTACGGCACCAATACCGGCACCACCATGATCAGTACGGCCGGTAATCTAGGGACCGATCTGAAAAAGAGTCACCCGGTCTCCTTTACCTACGACAGCACGTTGCAGACAGCCGATGGCGAACTGGCCGATCCCGCCACCCTGCCGGCGGGGTGGCTGAACAGCGGCAAATTCGAGTGTTCCTCCTGCCATGACGTGCACAACAAGCTGAACCTGGACAAGATGCTGAACAAGGCCAACACCGGTTCGGCGCTCTGTCTCACCTGTCATCTGAAGTAACCCGTCCTGCACCGCAGGCGGCAAACGAGCCGGGATCCGGCGACCCATGGCGGCCGTCGCCCCGGCAGTTGCCGTGATGCGTGCGCCCTGCGACCGAAGGGAGAGATCTGTAATGCCCATTGTCGTCATGCTGTGCCGGATCCTGCTGATGCCGCTGTTCATGCTGTTGTTCCAGGGATGCGCCACCACCACCCCGCAGCAGCAGGCCGTGCTGTATCCCCCCCTGCCTGAAAAGCCCCGCCTGCAGTTTCTCACCTCCATCTCGTCGGTTGATGATCTGGTCGATGCCGGTTCCAAGCTGGATGACTTTCTGCTGGGGGGGCGGGAGACCGACAGGACCATGGGGCGGCCCTACGCGGTTCATGGGGTCCAGGGGCGTATCTATCTCACCGATCGGGTCTCCAACGACATCTTGGAGATCGATCTGCAGAAACGGCGCATCTCCCCACTGCGTGCCGGCGGACGGGGGGCGCTGCAGGTGCCCTCCGGCATCTGGGTGAGCGACGACGGAACCCTCTACATCGCCGATCTGAAACGGCGGCAGGTGGTGGTCTTCGGGCCGGACAGGCGTTTCATCGGAACCCTGGGAGATCCCGCCCAGCTGGAACGCCCCTGCGATGTGGCGGTGTACGGCGACCGGGTCTATGTCTGCGACATGATGAAGCATCGGGTTGTCGTGTTTGACCGCCTGACCGGCAAACAGCTGCTGACCATCGGCAAGGGGGGGGACAAGGAGGGGGAGCTAAACCGTCCCACCCATATCACCGTTGATCGGGTCGGTAACCTGCTGGTGAACGATGCCTTCAACTTCAGGGTGCAAAAGTTCGCTCCTGACGGGAGGTTTCTGCAGAAGATCGGGACTGCCGGCAATACCCTGGGGAGTCTGGCCAGGCCAAAGGGTATGGCCGTTGATGGGGACAACAATCTCTACCTGGTGGATGCCGCCTTTGAGAATGTCCAGATATTCAACCCTGAGGGGAAACTGCTGTTGTTCTTCGGCGGTGCCGGGGATACCCCCGGCAGCATGTACCTGCCCGCAGGGATTGCCATCGATTACCACAACGTCCCATTTTTTCAGCGTTTTGCCGATCCCCGCTTCAAGCTTAAGTATCTGGTCTATGTCTGCAACATGGCCGGTGTCAACAAGCTGAACGTCTATGGCTTTGGCGACTGGACCCCCTAGCCGGCGGGGAGGCGGCCGATGGAGGGGGTGACGCGGAGAATGCAGAGTGGCTGGCATCAGGGAGTTTTCGCGTGGAGTATTGCGGTGGGGCTGCTGCTCGCTGGCTGTTCCGTCCAAAGCCGTCACACCGTGCTGACCTTCTTCTTTACCGGTGTCCCT
This sequence comes from Deltaproteobacteria bacterium, assembly GCA_021778115.1. Lineage (GTDB taxonomy): Bacteria > Desulfobacterota > Desulfuromonadia > Geobacterales > Pseudopelobacteraceae > Trichlorobacter. The sequence goes on along the minus strand of JAJYCS010000003.1, from coordinate 56,479 downwards.
CCCCTGGAGGTCCAGGAAAAAGAAGCTCCCCCGGTAGGTGCCAGACAACCGGCGGGGCAACGGCAGCTCCCCCTGTCAGGCAGTCCGGCACAACGGTCCCAGACAGGAGGAAAAGCGGTTCCGGTCGTTATCCGGTATTACTCCCACCGCCCCTGGCTGCAGGGGGAGTGTATCGCCTGCCATGGCGGAAACAACCAGTTCCTGTTTCAGCAGGGAAAGGGTGGCGGCACACCAGAAGGGGAACGGGTGTTCTATACCGGCGGCGGTATGCCGGGGCCGTTGTGTGGGGCCAAGGAACGGCTCTGTCTGGGCTGTCATGCTGATAAGACCGCCATACGGGCCATCAAGGAGCGGCTCTGGCTGCACAACCCGGTGGCAAAGGGGGACTGTTTGGCCTGCCATGATCCTCACCAGAGCAGGATTTCAGGGATCCTCCGTAAGCCGGCTGACCAGCTCTGCCGCTCCTGTCACAGCCCGGAGGCCATTGGCGCGTTGATTCCCCATCCCCGTGGCCCGGAGCCCTGTCTCTCCTGCCATAATCCCCATCTGGGGAAAGGGCGTTCCCTGCTGATCAGTGAGTATCGCGAGACCGCCTCACCGGTAGCGGAGAGGCGGTAACGGGATGGCGAGACGGCGGTTACTGCTGTTGGCGATGTGTGCAGGTCTTTCCGTGGTGCACGGCCCGGCCCATGGTGTTGAGCAGGGGCCCACAAGCGTTGATGACGCACGAAATCTCTTTGAGGATGAACTTTACGGTATGGCGTATATCAGCAACATGGCGAAAAACCGATATGATGCGGCGCTTCAGATGGCTGAACAGGCGATCGAGGCCCACCCCGCCGATCTGGAGTGGCGTCGCCGTGCAGCCCGCTGTGCAGAACTGGCCGGGAAACCCGCAACAGCCCTGAACTACTGGGTCTACCTGGTGAAACAGGGGGATGGCGCGGCCCGACAGGAGGCGTTGCGTCTCTCCCGGAGCATGAACGAACTGCCGGTGCGGCGTTCTCTGCTTGAGACCATCCTGATGAGCGGTGATGGCGATTCGGAGCTGCTTAAGGAGTATCTGCTGGTGAGTGAACGGCTGGGGAGCCTCAACGAGGCCTATCAGTTGCTCTCCTCGGGGTTCCGTTTTGGGGAGCGTGCCGCCCTGTTGAAGGAACAGGCCCGGCTTGCGGAATCCCTGAACCGCCCTGCCGATGCGGTGAACGCCCTGGACACCCTAGCGCAGATACGCCCCCTTACCCCGGCGGAGACGGTGCAGCGGGCCCGCCTGATGTACGGCGCAGGCGATCTGCAGCGGAACTGGCAGGCTACCGCCGGCGTATCTCCCCTCATGGAGGCGGGAGCGGATGAATCGCCCCGGCGAGGGTACCGGTGGAGCAAAAACGAAGAGAAGGCGGGAACACGGCATCGTATCGCCATTGATCCCCCATCGGTGGGGGCCCAGGTCAGGTATGAATTCAACCAGGATGACCGGAACGTCACCGGGGGCAAGCAGTTAGACCGTTCCCACATCGTCACCGAACGGCTTGACCTTGAAAGCAAGGGGTACCTGTACCATCCGGCCCTGTTGCAGTTCAGGCTCAAGTTTTCCCCCGAGTTTGCCCAGAGTATCACCAGGAGCAACGCAGCCCTGACCGGCAGCAGTAACGGCTCAAGCGACGCATTCAGTCCCAACTACCAGGCAAATGTCACCCTGCTGGGGCAGAAACCCTATACCCTCACCGCATTCGGCCAGCACCTGGAGAACCGTTCCTGGGCGATCTTTACCGGGGTGACTAGCACCACCAGCGAAAGTTACGGGGCAGACCTTACGCTGAAATATGAGCTGCTGCCCACCAGCGTGGGGCTCAGCAGCAGCCGGTCGGACCAGGAAGGGTACTACGGCGCCAGCAGCGACTGGCGGGAGCTGCATCTGCTGACCCGTAACCGGAACAACCTGACCGGCGAGAGTAGTCTCTCCCTCTCCTACAGCCTGAACAACCAGTCCACAAACGGCATTTCCGGCGAGATCAGGACCATAACCAGCGTCTTGAACAACCGGTATCCGGTGACGAAGGACGAGCGGGTCACCCTCTCCAGCAATCTTCAGTACCTGGGGCAGAGCGGCTCCGCCCTGCAGAACGATTCCCTGTTCCTGAACGAGCTTCTCGCCTGGCAGCACCGTCCGAATCTCCGCTCAAGCTGGCAGTATATCTTCCGTCGGGTGAACGCCGGCAGTTCCACCAGCAGCTGGCATTCGCTGGATGCCCGGCTGACCCACCGGCTATACGAAAATCTCACCACCATGGCCGGTGTCACCGGTTCCAGCAACGAGGCAGACGGCGGACGTCAGCAGTCGGCGGGGGGAGTGCTGCAGACCGATTATCAGCGTGCCCTGGGGGGATGGGGGGTGGTGGGGCTGAGCGCCGGGGTGACGCCGGTCTACACCACCCGGAGCGGCTCCCGAGGGTCGGTGCAGATCACCAATGAACCGCACACCCTGCGCAACGGCGCCGAGACCTTTCTTACCCAGAGCGACGTAAGCGACGGGAGCATCGTGATCACCAACAGCGCCGGATCGGTGATCTACGTCCAGGATCTGGACTACCGGGCCGACCTGATCGGCCGATCGATCCGGATCAGTCGGCTGCCTCTGGGGAGTATCGGTGACGGCCAGTTGATACTGGTCAGTTACCGGTATACCCGAAACGCCGGTTATGACGACCTGGTGGTGAGCCAGCAGTACGGGGCATCGGTTGAGCTGTTCCGCACCCTGTTCCTCAACTACCGTTACCTGCAGTCGGATCAGCGTCTTCTGGGCGGCCCATCCCCCGATCTGCTGAACAACAGCCGGATGCATCTGGCCAGCATCAGGATCGACGAAGGATGGGGGGAGAGCGGCTGCATATATGAGGATACCACCAGTAACTCCGACCTCTCCTATGGGCGCTGGGAGGCCTATCAGAGCCTGCGGCTGCAGTACGGCAACTGGTTCCGCTGGAACATGCGGGGCTATTACGGCGAGACCCGTTACCGGAGCATCGTTGATCTGAAGAAGAGCTACGGCGGCGTGCTGGGGCTTACCTGGTTCCCTTTTACCTGGTTAAACGGCGCCCTCGAAGGGTATCTGGAACGGATCGACGGCGACCTCGAAGGGAGTCTGAACCGCGGCGGCAAGGTCGCCCTCGAGGCCGGGTACCGCCTCTGGACCCTCCGTCTCAGCTACAAGTACGCGCAACAAAACGATCTGTTCAACCGGTACGACCGGACCAGTCAGGCGGTGGTGCTTGAACTCAGCAGGGCGGTCTGGTGATGGCGCGGCCCTGGCGTCGATACCTGCCGACGGCGATGCTGCTGTTCCTGTGCATCGGCTGCGCCGCAGAGCGCCACCTGAGCGGACCGCTGCCGGAGGGGCCGGTCTGGCCTGCCGGTGCCGAACCGGTGAGGATACGGTATCTCGGCAGCTTTGCGCTGCCTGACGACCTGGGGATACGGAACGGGCTGCTGGCGAGGATCTGGGAGGTGGTGACGGGCGGGGTGGATCGTCGCCTGGTGCAGCCCACCGGCATCGGCGTCGGCGCCGGCGGCACGGTGTATGTGATTGATGCGGCCTCCCAGACGGTCAAACTCTATGACCGCACCCGGCAGCGGTTCAGGATCTTCCCCGAGGACGACCATCCGCTGCAGGTGGCGGTGCGGCTGGCGGTGGACAGTCGGGCCGGGCGTCTCTATGTGAGCGATGCCGCTGCCTGCGGCGTCAGGATACTGTCCCTTGCCGGGGGCGGGCCCGGCGAACTGGGCAGGGGGGCGCTTGAGCGTCCCACCGGTATCGCCCTGAACCGGCGGACCGACGAGCTCCTGGTGGTGGACAGCCGCAAGGCGGCCGTCTTTCGCTATGACCGGGTAACCCTCGCCTTCAAGGGGCGTTTCGGGAGCCGCGGCAACGGCGAAGGGCAGTTCAATTACCCGACCGATCTCGCAATCACCAGCCAAGGCGAGATTCTGGTCGTCGATACCCTGAACTTCAGGGTACAGCTCTTTGGACCCGACGGCAGCTTTCTCCGCAGCTTCGGCACGGCTGGCGATACCCCGGGATCCTTCAGCCGGCCACGGGGGATAGCGGTGGATAGCGACGATAACATCTACGTGGTTGATGCCCTGTTCGACAACGTGCAGATCTTTGACCGGGCAGGGCGGCTTCTGCTGGCATTCGGCGGCCATGGACGGCAGGCGGGGGAATTCTGGATGCCCACCGGGATCAGCATCGACGCCACCGACCGGATCTACGTGGCGGATACCTATAACAACCGGGTGCAGCTCTTCCAGTACCTGAAGGTGGGGGGGCGATGAACGGCGTTGCATCGATACGGGCAGCCGTGGCGGCCTGTTGTGTCCTGCTCGGCGCCCCTTGGGCGGCCTGGGGGGGGAGCATCGTCACCAGCCTGCACAACCTCTCGGTGAGCGGTCCCGGCGCCATAAAGGCCACCACGGAGAGCCAGATCTGCATCTTCTGTCATACCCCGCACAACGCTCGGTCCGACGTCCCCTATCTCTGGAATCGACAGGACCCGGGTGACCCCTATACTCCCTATCTCAGCTCGACCCTCAGGAGCAGCGTGGGGCAACCCACCGGCGCATCACGGCTCTGTCTCTCCTGCCACGACGGCACCATCGCCCTGGGGGCGGTGCTCTCCCAGGGGACGGTGCTGCCATTTACCGCCACCCTGGCCGGTCGCAGCAGTAACCTGGGGACCAATCTGGCGGACGATCATCCGGTCTCCTTCGTCTACGGCACGGCGGCCTCCATGCCGGGCAGCCAGTTGCAGAGCGCTGCCGCCCTTCCGGCGGCCATCCGGCTCGACAGTGCCGGGGAGATGCAGTGTACCGCCTGCCATGACCCCCACAACGACCAGTATGGCAAGTTTCTGGTCATCTCCAATCTGAGCGGCGCCCTCTGTGTCGGCTGTCATCAGAAGACCAACTGGGGCGCCAGCAGCCATGCCGTCTCCACCAAGAGCTGGAACGGGATAGCCCCGGACCCCTGGCCCCGATCCAGCTATACCACCGTGGCGGAGAACGCGTGCGGCAGCTGTCATCGTCCCCATGGGGCAGGCGGTCCCCAGCGGCTTCTGAACTACAGCGTGGAGGAGACCAACTGCCTCGTCTGCCATGACGGCAATGTGGCGGCGAAGAACATCCTTACCGACCTGAATAAGCCGTACCGTCACCCGGTCTCCTCCTACACCGGCATCCATGATCCGGCTGAGAACTACGCTGGCGGGGTCACCAAGCACGTGGAGTGTGTTGACTGCCACAACCCCCACCAGGCCAACAGCGTCCTCTATCCGGCCCCGCTGGTGCCCGGCAGGCTGCAGGGGGTGCCGGCGGTGACCGCGGCCAATACCTATCTTGTAGCCGCAACGTATGAGTATGAGGTCTGTTTCAAGTGCCATGGGTCCCTGCTCAATAACGTCATGCCCACCACCGCCATCCCCAGGGTGACCACCATCACGGACAACCGGATCAAGTTCAATCCGGCCAATCCCTCCTTTCATCCGGTGATGGGACCGCTTAACAAGATATCCGATAACATGCTGATCCCCCCGCTGGTGAAGGGGAGCGTCATCTATTGCACCGATTGTCACGGCAGCGATTCCAGCGGGATACGAGGATCCCACGGTTCCATCTACCCCCATATCCTGGTCCGTAATTTTGTCACCTCGGAGCTGCCGGCCACCACCTACAACGCGGCCGATTACGACCTCTGCTTCGGCTGCCATAACGTGACTACCCTGTTCGGCACCTACACCAAGTTCAAGCAGCACAAGACCCATGTCAGCACCCATCCGCTCAAGGACCGGTGCGTCTACTGTCACGACCCCCACGGCAATCCGTACAACCTGGGGATGATCAATTTCGACCTGCGGGTGGTCTCCCAAAACGGCAGCAAGCCGATTCAGTATCTCCCGCCGGTGGTCAACAAAAACTCCTGCGTCCTGGTCTGCCATGGTGAGATCCATGGACTGTAGGACCGGCTGTGTGTGAGGGCGATGAGCAGGTACAACCAATCAAGGGAGGGAGCGTATGGCTGAGGCGAGTCTGTGTCGGTTTGGGCGATTCCGGGCAGGTCTGATGGGGGTGCTGGTGGCCCTTGTCTGGGGTATGGTCGGGGAGGCGCCGGAGCTTTCGGCTGCCGACTTTGCCCTGAAGGCGGGGCAGGGGTGTGTCAGCAGCGGTTGCCACCCCACCATGGGGAAGGATCAGTATGTGCATGGACCGGTGGCAACCGGTAACTGCGTCTTCTGCCACAAGCAGGCAACGCCGGGGCGCCACGCCTTCACGCCGATCACTGATGTGGCCTCCCTCTGTTATGCCTGCCACGACAAGCTGCAGTTGGGGCCGGTGGTGCACCAGCCGGTGAAGGAGGGGAACTGCACCGGCTGTCACAGTCCGCACCAGTCCGGCAACAAGTTTCAACTGCGGGGGGGGGGACAGGAGCTCTGCTTCAAATGCCATCCCCGCTCCATCATCAACGGTAAGGTGAAGCACGGTCCGGTGGCGGTTGGTGACTGCAGCGCCTGTCATGCCCACCATTCGGGGCAGTTCCCCAAGCTGCTGGCCGGCAAGGGGAGCGATGCCTGCTACGGTTGTCATAAGGATAAACAGGCTGAGTTTGCCACCCGTCCCCATATCCATGCCCCGATGAAGGGCGGCTGCGTGCAGTGCCATAACCCCCACAGCAGTGATTACCAGTACACCCTGATTGGTGAGCGGACCAAGGGGGTCTGTTTCAGCTGCCATAAGGACAAACAGAAGGAGATTGCCGCCGTGACGGTGAAACACGGTGGTCTGGAGCTGTCCACCGGTTGCCTTGCCTGTCACAACCCCCACACCTCGTTCTTTCCCAAGCAGCTGGCCATGGCCCCCATGGACCTCTGCCTCTCCTGTCATGACCGCCAGTACAGCCATGGGGAACAGAAGACTGCCAACATGAAGGAGCTTTTTGCCACGAACCGTAACACCCACGGGCCGATCAAGGAGAAGGACTGCTCCGGCTGCCACAACACCCATGGTTCCAACTTTTTCAGGATTCTGCGGGCCTATTATCCCCCCCTGTTTTATGCGAAGTACGACCCGCAGAACTATCAGCTCTGCTTTAACTGCCACAACGACACCCTGGTGAAGGAACCCACGACCATGACTCTCACCGGCTTCCGCAACGGCGATCAGAACCTGCACTACGTCCATGTCAACAAGTCCCCCAAGGGGCGGACCTGTCGCGCCTGTCATGACGCCCACGCCACCAACAACCCGAACCATATCCGGGATGCGGTCCCCTTCGGTGCCTGGCAACTGCCGGTGGGGCTGGTGAAAAACAAGGGGGGCGGTTCCTGTCTGCCCGGTTGTCATCAGGAGTTCAGATACGACCGGGCAAAGATGGTGAAAAACAGATGATCGGGATCAGGATCGGGCGGGCAGGCGTGCTGCTGGCGCTGCTGGTGACGGCGCTGCCGTTGTCGGCGCCGGCGGGTGATCCGGCCCTGCCGGCGGCGAAAGCCGTCGCAACCCCGCAAACAAACCGGAAGGAGGGAGCAGGCGTGCACAGTCCCGTGAGTGGAGGGCAGTTCTCACTGAAGCAATGCGTGCAGCAGGGGAATCTGCTGCTGGCCGGCAATAACCTGAACGGCGCCCTGTCGGCCTTTGACCAGGCGTTGCAGCTTGATGCCGGCAACAGCGCGGCGAGGATCGGTCGGGCCATCGTCTTTGCGCGACAGGGGAGACTGGATGAGGCGGAACAGCTGTTGCGCCAGCAGCTTCCCCTCACCCCCGATCCGGCCAGGATCTATCTGGAACTGGGGAGGATCTACGAAAAACGGGGGGATCACACCCGGGCCCTGGCGGTCTTCAAGCAGGGGATCAAGGCCCACGAACTGGGCAGGCACTGGGGACAATGAACGGTACCGGCGGTCATGGGCGTCCCCGCTGGTTGATCCCGCTCTGGATCGTGTTCTTCCTGATGCAGAGCAGTGCCTCCTCCTCGGCCCTCCGTTCCCTGGAGGTGGGAATGGATGCCCCCCCCTTCAGCCTGCAGGCCTCCCAGGGGGGATCAGCGGAGCTGGGGAGGCTGATCGGGAAGCGGGGGACGCTGCTTCTGTTCTGGGCCACCTGGGGGGAGAACTCCGTAAAGGCCCTGCGGGAGATGGAGCGGCTCTACCGGCGGTACCGGCAGGAGGGGCTGTCGGTGGTGGGGATCAATGTGGACCGCCAGGAGGTGACCGAGGGGACCCTGCGGGCGGTGCAGGCCACCGCTACGGAGCTGCAGCTGAGTTTCCCCCTCCTGCTTGACCGGGGGCTTGCCACCTTCAACGCCTACGGTGTCATTGCGGTCCCCACCACGGTGTTCATCGACGGCACAGGGATCATCCGGGCTGAACTATCAGGGTTTCCCCTGGTGGGGAGCGAGGCGTTCAGCCGTACGGTCGTCAGCGCCATAACGGGGCAACCGGTCGCCAGGGGGGTGGCATTGGCGGGCAGGCAGCCAGACAAGCGCGCCCTGCGGCTCTGGTCCATGGGGGTGGCGGCGCTCCGTTCCCAACGGACCTCCGACCAGGCGAAGGGGTGGTTCGAGCGGGCCGAGGCGGCCGATCCATCCTTCATCCAGCCGTACCTCAGTCTGGGTGAGCTGTACGCGCGGCAGCACGACCAGGCTGCTGCAGAGCGGCAGTATGGGGAGGCGCTCAGGCGGCAACCGGAACATGCCGTTGCCCTGTGCGCCCTGGGGGAGATCCGGCTTGACCGCGGGGACCTGGCCGGGGCCCGGCAGCTCTTGCAACGCTGCCTGGCCGCCGATGAGGCGTATCTGCCGGCCTATTACCTGCTTGGGGCCGTCACCGGGCGCCAGGGGGAGTTGGCCGCGGCGCGGCAGTGGTTTGAACGGGCCGAACGGTTGAGTCCCTACGACTACCGGATATTCTTCCAGCAGGGGATGCTGTATGAGGCGCGCCGGGAACCGGCCGCGGCTGCGGCGGCCTATCGGAAAGCCCTGGAGGTGATCGTTGAACGGCATGTTGCGCCATAGCTTCCCACTGACGGTGTTTCTCACGGTCCTGTTCGGCGTCGTGCTGCTGGCCCCTGTCGTCGCCAGGGGGGGGATGATCCGGTTGTTGACACCGGCCGATAAGGGGGTCGTGGAGGGTGATCGTCTGCACCTGGCAGGGGAGGTTGCGGGGAGCGGCGTCGCTCTGCTGGCGGTTGCAGGTAGGGAGCGGTCGCAGGTCACCCTGCGGCGACAGCAGGGGCGGCGGCTCTTCTGTCTGGCGGTCCCGCTCTCCCCCGGACTCAACAGCATCACCCTCACCGCCACCACCGGCGGCGGCGCCGTGGTTGCCAGGGAGGGCCTCACCGTGTACCGGCGTTCCCGTTTGCTGAAGCCGTATCAAGAGCCTCCTGCGGGCTACCATCCCTATACCTTTCATCTGCCTGCCGCTGAGGCGTTCTGCAGCCCCTGTCACCGGATGGCGCCGAACCTTGCGGATCTCTTCCCGGCCACGCCGGAGCGTTCTCCCTGCCTCCCCTGTCATGCCGACAAGGGGCATAACCGCTATCTGCATCGCCCGGCCGCTGGCGGCGCCTGTCTGCTCTGTCATCTGGTCGGCGGTGCGGGGGGGCGGTATCATACCAGCCGTCCGGACCGCACCGGCTGTTTTCTCTGTCACAGCGCCCAGGAGAGGCAGTGGAACGGGATGAAGGTGCATCATGGCCCTACCGCGATGGGGGACTGTACCCTCTGCCACGACCCCCATGGAGCGGAGTGGCCTGCACTGGTCAGGATGCACCCCACCGACCTCTGCGTGAACTGCCATGACGACAAGAAGAGCGGTCTCCATGTCATCGCCGGTTTCTTTGCCAAGGGACACCCGGTGAAGGGACCTGTGAACCCGCTGAAGAAAGATCGCCCCTTCTCCTGTGCCGGCTGTCATAACCCCCACGCCGGTGACAGCCGGAACCTGCTGAACCGGGAGCGGGGGGATCTGAACGTCTACTGCCAGAGCTGTCATACGCTATGATGCGTCGAGACCTGAACAGGGAGGATGATGTGCCTGCATTTCAGTCACCTTGCACAGAAGAATGGTATAACGAGATTCTGGACAACATGTCCGACGCGGTGATCGCCGTAGATACCGAAATGACCGTAGTGGCCTACAACTACGCCGCCCAACTGTTGTCGGGGGTCAGCAGGGATGAGGCGTTGGGCATGAAGTGCCATGAGATCTTCGCTACCCCCTTGTGCGGAGCCGGTTGTCCGGTGCGGGAGATTTGGCGCCGGGAACGGTCGGTGGTGACCCGTGAAGTGCTCATGCAGGATTGTCAGGGGGCAACCGTGCCGGTGCTGATCAAGGCCTCGCCGCTGTTCAACAAGGAAGGGGTCCTGGTCGGCGGGGTCAAGTCAATGCGGTGTCTTCGGCGGCTTTATTCGATTATCGACAGTGTGGCCGACGGGTTGTTCACCGTGAACGAGCGGATGCAGATCACCAACTTTAACCGGGCCGCCGAGGAGTTGACCGGCATCGCACATCAGGATGCCCTGGGACGCCCCTGCAGTGAGGTGTTCAAGACCACCAGCTGCCAGCAGAACTGTCCGATCCGGGAGGCCGTCGCGACCGGTCAGACCGTGCAGCGGGATCTGGAGCTTACGGACTGCCGGGGGGGTAAACGTCTGATCGCGGCCAGTGCCTCCATCCTCTACGACTGTTCGGGGAAGGCCATCGGCGGCGTGGAGACCCTGCGGGACCTGACCCCCATCGTGGACATGCGGGAGGAGATCAGGGAGAAGTATACCTTTCGGCGGCTGGTGAGCCGTAACAGCGCCATGCGAAAGCTGTTCGCCGTCATGGAGGATGTGGGCGCAAGCGATGCCACGGTGCTTCTGTACGGCGAGAGCGGCACCGGCAAGGAGCTGTTCGCCCATGCGCTGCACGACCTAAGCCGTCGGCGTAACGGCCCGCTGGTGACGGTCAACTGCGGCGCGTTGCCGGAGACCCTGCTGGAGTCGGAGATCTTCGGGGTACGCAAGGGGGCCTTTACCGGTGCGGCGGAAAACCGCCCCGGCCGGATCGAACAGTGTCAGGGGGGCACCTTCTTCCTCGATGAGATCGGTGATCTGCCGCTGACGCTGCAGGTGAAGCTTTTGCGTCTCCTGGAGAACAAGGAGTTTCAGCCGCTGGGGGGGCGCAGCCCGGTGAAGGCCGATGTACGGTTCGTGGCCGCCTCCCACCGGAACCTAGCGGAGATGGTGCGTCAGGGGAGCTTCCGGCAGGATCTCTTCTTCCGTCTCAATATCGTCACCCTCCAGATCCCGCCACTGAGGGAGCGGGTCGATGATATACCCTTGCTGGTGGAGATGGCGCTGCAGCGGTTCAACCTGGCCTACGGCAAACGGATCCGCACGGTGGCTGCCGAGGTGATGCAGCAGTTCTTTACCTACCCGTTTCCGGGTAATGTGCGGGAGCTGCTGAACATTATGGAACAGGCGAGCATCATGTGTCATGGTTCGGAGATCACCATGGAGCAGCTCCCCGGCGCCTTCAGAACCCCTCCCCGCGGGGGGACGGTTCCTCACCGGGTAGCCGCTGCCATGGCAGGCAGCAGCCGCAGCGGCGCCACACCCGAGACCATCATGGCGCTCCTTGAGCGGTTTAAGGGGAATCGTAACGCCGTCGCCCATGAACTCGGGGTCGATCGGACGACACTGTGGCGCTGGATGAACCGCCATGGGCTCTCGGTCTCAGCAACCGGTACGGCGCAGTGGGCTACCGGCGTCAGCGGTGGGGCGCCGGCATGAGGTCGAAGCCTCATGCGCCGATGGTGATCCACGTAGCCGCACACCATCCCTTGACCTTCGGCCGGCGCGGGGTAGTATAGGGATCATGTCACGCCCCGGAGTACGACATCTCATCCTCCTGGGCGCTCTGCTCCTGAGCGCCCTTCTGATCTGGTTTGCCTACATCAACTGCCGGAGCGCCGTACCGGTCACCCGCGGCTATCTGCGCGGCATCGCCCTGTCGCTGGGGCAGGCCATCGAAACCATCGCCTCACGCGATCCCTCCCTGAAGCTGCTCGCTGATTTCAGATCACCCGATATCGCCTATTTCTGCATTGTCGACCGCCGGGGGACCATCCTCTTCCACACCAACCCGGACCTGGTCGGTGAACGGTTGGAAGACCGCCGTTATCAGGCCCTGCTGGGGGCTCCCACGGTCACCGAGGGACGCATAAGGCTGGGGACCGGCGAGGTGGTCTACGAATTCCAACAGCAGCTGCATATCGCCGGCGGTCCTCTGATCCTGCGTCTGGCGCTCCATACCTGGCAGGCGGATCGGATATTGCGCCGGACCAGGGCCGGTGGGGCGATGATGATGCTGCTGCTGGTGGCCGCCTGGGGTTTCGGGCTCTGGTCGCTGCGGCTGCAACGCCGTGATCTGCGCCGCCGCGAGGAGCTTGCCCGCCGGGAACATCTGGCCCGGCTGGGGGAGCTGGGGGCGGTGCTGGCCCATGAGGTGCGTACACCGCTGGCCGGTATCAAGGGGTATGCCCAGCTGTTGGCGGAGCGTCCCGTCGGTGATCGGGAACGGCGCTATGCCCAGCGGATCGTCGCGGAATCGGAACGGCTGGAAGAACTGGTAAACGACCTGCTTACCTATGCCGTCCAGGAATCTGCCGCCATCGGGACCGCCGAGCTTGCCGGGCTCGTGCGGGGGGCCTGGGAGGACCTGAGCGCCGCCGCCCCTCCCGGCTCTCCGCACTTTGTCCTGCAGCTCTCCGGGGAGCTGGAGCGTGAGGTGGCCTGTGTGCCGGCCCGTCTACGCCAGGTACTGCTCAATCTCTTGGGCAACGCCCGCCAGGCGATGCCGTCAGGGGGGACGGTGCAAGTGTTGCTGGACACGGTACAGGACCGTGCCCGCGTGGTGATCCGGGATGACGGGAGCGGTTTTTCGCCGGAGGGTTTGACACGGGCCTTTGATCCGTTTTATACCACCCGTGCCAGGGGAAGCGGCCTGGGGCTGGCCATCTGCAGGAAGGTGGTGGAGTCCTGCGGTGGCACCATCCGGCTTGAAAACGGCGGCAACGGCGGTGCAGAGATCACCCTGGAGCTGCCGCTCTCTCAGGAAGGCAGGCGATGAGCACAGGTAACCGGATACTGCTGGTGGAGGATGACCCCACCTTTTGCTCCCTGTTGAGCGATATCCTTGAGGAGGCGGGGTATGAGCTGACCGCCCGGGATGACGGCAAGGCGGCCCTGATGGCCCTGCAGCGTCAGTCCTTCGACCTGGTGCTCTCCGACTTGCGCCTGCCCGGCTTGAACGGCCTGGAGCTGTTTCGTCGTTCACGTGAGACAGGATGCGTCACACCGTTTATCCTGCTCACCGCCTTCGGAACGGTGGAAGAGGCGGTGGCGGCCATGAAGGAGGGGGTGGCGGATTTTCTCACCAAGCCGCTGAAGGATCCGGAATCGCTCCGGGCGTTGGTGCGGCGCACCCTGGCGGGTTCCATACCGTCTGCCGCCGTACCGGCCGGAGAACGGACGGTGTCGGGCCTTCCACCCGATCAGGTGCTGTTCGCCGGGGGGGTGATGCAGGAGGTGCGCCGGATGTTGCATGAGGTGGCCCCCACCGAGGCCACGGTGCTCATCACCGGAGAATCCGGCACCGGTAAGGAACTGGCAGCTCAGGCCGTACACCAGGCGAGTCGCCGTGCCAAAGGGCCGTTTGTGGCCCTGAACTGCGCTGCGGTCCCGGAAAATTTGCTGGAAAGCGAGTTGTTCGGCCACGAGAAGGGGGCCTTTACCGGTGCCACCCAGGCCCGTCAGGGGAAGTTCGAACTGGCCGCCGGCGGCACCCTCTTTCTGGACGAGATCGGTGAGCTTCCCTTGTCGCTGCAGTCGCGATTTCTCCGGGTGCTGCAGGAGCGGATCTTCGAGCGGGTGGGGGGAAGTCGGGTACTGACGGCCGATGTGCGGGTGGTGGCCGCCACCAACCGCGATCTGGCCGATGAGGTGCGGCAGCGCCGTTTCCGTGAGGATCTCTTCTATCGCCTGAACGTCTTTCCGCTCCATCTCCCCCCCCTGCGTGAGCGCCGTGACGGGCTGCCGCTTTTGGTCGCCCACCTGCTGGAGCGGGCCGCTGTTTCCAACGGCGCAGGAGCCCCGGTGGTGACGCCGGCGGCCCTGGCCGCCCTGTACCGCTACAGCTGGCCGGGCAATATCCGGGAGCTCCGCAATGTGCTGGAGCGGGCGCTCATCCTGGCCAGGGGCGAGATCACCACCGCCGAACTGCCGGAGGCGGTCCGGTCCCCGGTGCAGTTCATCGACGACGAGCAGGCCCTCAGTCTGAAGGAGAGGGAACGGGCCGTCATCATGGAGGCCCTGGCCGATTGCGGCAACAATCGACGTCTGACCGCTGAAAAGTTGGGTATTTCACGCCGTACCCTCCAGTATCGCCTCAAGGAGTACGGGCTGGTGGAGCCGTGAACCGGTGGTGCAAGATCGACACCACCGGTGCAGCATTTGCACCGCCGGGATTGCACGTATGGGGGGCGCTTGAAAATTATAGCAACAATATCATAATGTTGTACCTGTGCTGACCGTTGGCACGGTTGCTGTACCTCCTGCCGGGTGAGTGCGCATCTCACCATCATACCGATAAGGAGACACAACCGATGAACAGACCGCATCTTTTGGCAACCGCAGCAGTATTGACCGCAATCCTGGCCGTTGGCGGCGAATCGTTCGCGCGCGGCGGCGCAGGCGCCGGCAGGGGACAGGGTGCCCAGGTGCACAGCCAGCCCTCAACCGGCACCGCAACAACCCAGGTGCGTCCTGCCGGGTCCCAGCGCCGTGACGGCACCTTCCTCACCACCGGCGTCACGGCCAACGGCTCCACTACCCGTCCTGCCAACGGACGGGGTGTCATGGACGGCTCCGGTCCGAACGCCGTGACCGCCACCACCACCGCACCATAACCAGGGCTGATGGCTTCGGCCATCCCGAAAGGAGGAGACGACCATGAAAAAGATACCGCGCATCATCCTCTGTAGTGCCCTGGCCCTCCTGGCAGGGTGCGGCGGCGGCACCTCGACTTCGTCCACCGCCGGCACCGCCTCGGTCAGCGGCATCGTTGCCGATGGCTATCTGGAAAAGGCCACGGTGTTTCTTGACAAGAATCTCAATTTTCAGCTGGACCCCGGTGAACCCTCGGCGGTGACCGATGCCAACGGCGGTTTCACCCTCACCGTTGACCCGAACGACGTCGGCAAATACCCCCTGGTGGCCCTGGCCACCCAGGGGGTGACCGTGGACAAGGATACCGGGACCCCGGTCACCGCCAGCTACGTGCTCTGCCTCCATGCGTTGTCGGTGGTCGCCGGCAGTTCGAGTACGCTCTCCGGCACGGTCAGCAACGTGATCAGCCCGATTTCGTCCCTGGTCCAGGAGAAGATGGCCGCCGGCGCGACCCTCACCGATGCCCTGGCGCAGGTGCGGACCGAGCTGGGGCTGCCGGCGGGGATGAACCCTCTTGGTGACTACGTTGCCGGTTCCCAGGCCGGTCAGCCGTATCAGGCCGACTGCCTGGCCCTGCATACCATGGCACAGCAGATGGTGGGGCTGATGGCGGAACAGAGCAGCCAGTTCATGACCGGCCAGATGGTGAACGCAACCCGGTACCGGGCCATGCTGAACGGTCTGAACGCCAACCTGAACGGTATCGCCCAGAATGTACGGAGCAATGCCGGGATGCAGAGCAGCTTCATGTATGCGATGCGTACCCGCTTGCAGAACTACCTGGCCACCCAGAGCACCTCCACGACCACAACCACGGCGTCGGTGACCGCGGCCGCCGTGCCGTACAGCCCCTGGCCGTACTGACGTGATGCCATGCGCCCTCCTCTAGCCACCGTCATAGCAGCAGCGCTGGTTGCGCTGCTGCTCTCCTCTACGGCAGAGGCGTTCTGGGGGTTCGGCGCCGGTGAGGGGAGCGGTCTGAACCTGATTCAGGGGTACGACCGCAATACCGTGACCACCGTGACCGGTCGCGTGACCGCCTCCCCCGATCAGGGGATGGATCCGGTGCAGTTCGAGATCGTTGCCGGCAGTGAGCGGATCGTGACGGTTCTGGGGCCTCGCTGGTACCTGCAGGACGATGACCTCTCCTGGAAGGCGGGGGATACCGTGACCGTCCGCGGTTCCCTCGCCCAGGGGAGAGATGGTCGCAGCTATCTGCTGGCCCAGTGGGTGACCATGCCCGGCGGCAGGCAGCTGGTGCTGCGAAGCGACACCGGTCGTCCCGGCTGGTCCGGCGGCTACCGGGGCGGTACCCAGGGGGATGGGCTGCAGTTGCAGCGTGGCGGCGCCGCCGGTCGACGGGGACGGTGAACCGCCGGGTATGAAAGGATGGCTGTGGGATCTCTGCGTGGTTGCATAGGGGGTGTCGTGCTGGCGGTTGTCGCGTCGTTCGCGATCCCGGCCGCCATGGCCGAGGCGGAGCAGCGGCAGCGCCTGGCGCTGCCCGATGTCCCCTGTGCCGTCGGTATCGGCGCCGAGGTCACCCATGGTGATTACGGCGTCAACGCCGATGCCACGGTGGTTACCGTGCCGCTGCTGGTGTTGTTGAATCCAACCCCTGCAGTGGATCTTAGTCTTGAGCTCCCCCTCCTCTACCTGAGTAACCGCAGCGGTAGCGGCATGGTGGTGACCCAGGGGGGAGGGGTGGGCCAACGCCGCGGTAACGGAACAGGCAATGGCGCGGGAACCGGGACCGGGGGAAGAAAGGTCTCCCGGCAGATCAGCGAGGCGGGTCTGGGTGATATCAGCCTGACCGCTGGCTGGACCCTGCGCGAGGAGGGTGACTGGTTGCCGAGGATCCGGCCGATGCTCTATCTGAAGGCGCCCACCGGTGATGATGGCCGGGGATTGGGAACCGGCACCTTTGAAGGGGGGCCGGGGCTCTCCCTGGCCAAGTGGCTGGGCCGGTTCCAGCTGTTTGCCGAAAGTTCCTATCTCTTCCAGGACCACACCGCCACCTACCGGGGCCTCGATTACCTCTCCTACAGCGGCGGGGTGGGGCTGCAGGCCACTGATCGGTTGTTCGTCTCCACCTATCTGAAAGGGATGTCGGCACGGGTTGAGGGGGGCGCCCACCCCCTGGAGGGACGGCTCAGATGCAACTTTCTGCAGTCACGGCGGGTCGCCTGGGAGGTATATGGCCTTGCCGGCTTTACCGACGCCAGTCCTGCAGCCGGTGGGGGACTGCTGATGATCTACCAGTTTTAGCCAACCCCGCTCAGTCCATGCTGCCGCTCCGGTAACCGGCCGGATCGATCTCTACCGTCTCAAATCCCGCCGCCAGGCAGGCTGCCGTAATCTGTGGGGCCAGGGAGATGGCCCGCTCGAGCAATTCGCATTCCACCCTCGCCCGGTTTCCCAGGCTGCGCACCCGCACCGTTCCCAACGTAAGCCCGATGAGGGCCGTCTCCGCTGCCTCAACCCGGCGCAGCGCTGGGGGTTCAATCCGATGGTTATGGGGAAAGCGGGTCAACAGGCAGCTCTGGGCCGGTTTATTCCAGGTGGAGAGCCCCAGCCGCCTGCTGATCTCCCGTACCGATTGTTTGGTGAGACCGGCCTCCGCCAGGGGGCTGCGGACCCCCAGTTCGGCGACTGCCCGCAGACCAGGACGGTGGTCGCTCCGGTCGTCCAGGGTGCTGCCGTCAACCAGGGTCCAGGCGCCTGGCGGCAGACCGGTCCGGCAGCGTGCAAGGAGCGCCTTTTTGCACAGGTAGCAGCGTTCGGGGGGATTGTTCAGCAGGCCGGGCACCGTGGCGGGGTCGAAGGGGCAGCGTAGATGCTGGATATTGAACTGGTCCGCCAGCTGTGTCGCTTCGTCGAGCTCCTGGCGGAGGTGGTAGGGGGCGATCGCCGTTACGGCACAACAGTCCGCCCCCCGGATATCGCGGGCAACCCGCAGCAGCAGGGTAGAATCCACCCCGCCGGAGAAGGCCACGGCGATCCGGGGGATGGTGGCGAGGAGCGCTATCAGCCGCGCATGATCAGTCAAAGAGACCGGTGGAGAGGTACCGTTCGCCGGTATCCGGCAGGATGACCACCAGATGTCTGCCGCTCCCTAGGCGCCGGGCCAGCTGCAGGGCGGCGGTCACGGCAGCGCCACCGGAGATGCCGGCAAGGATACCCTCCTCACGGGCGAGACGGCGGGTCTGGGCAGCGGCATCGTCGCCGGAGACGGTGATCACCTCGTGGTAGATGGCGGTGTTGAGGACATCCGGGATGAAGCCGGCGCCGATCCCCTGGATCCGGTGCGGTGCAGGGGGGCCACCGGAAAGGACCGGCGATTCGGCGGGCTCCACGGCGGCGATATGGATAGCCGGATTATGCCGGCGTAGCGCCTCGCCGGTGCCGGTGATGGTGCCGCCGGTGCCGACGCCGGCCACCAAGGCGTCGATGGTACGCTCGCCCATATCGCGGATGATCTCCGGTCCGGTGGTGCGCCGATGCGTCTCCGGATTGGCCGGGTTCTTGAACTGCTGGGGCAGCAGGCAGCGGCGTTCTGCCGCAATCTCCTCCGCCCGCTGTACCGCCCCCTTCATCCCCAGGTTGCCGGGGGTCAACACCAGTTCGGCCCCGTAGGCAGCCAGCAGACGGCGGCGTTCCAGCGACATGGTTTCAGGCATGGTCAGCGCCAGATGGTAGCCCTTGACGGCGCAGACCAGCGCAAGACCGATGCCGGTATTGCCGCTGGTCGGCTCAACCACCGTTGCGCCGGGTTTCAGCAGGCCATCGGCCTCGGCAGCCTCGATCATGGCCAGGGCGATCCGGTCCTTGACGCTCCCTCCGGGGTTGGATGCCTCGACCTTGGCATAGATGGCCGCCATGCCCGGTTCCTCCATCCGGTGCAGTCGCAGCAGGCGGGTATTGCCGATGGCGGGGAGGCAGGTTTCGTAGATACGGTTCATAGCGGTTCGATCCCGACGGTTGTCAGATGTAGTACATGAAGCGGTGGTCCTGTTCCTTCTTGACCCCCATATCCTGGCCCCGTTCGCAGAGGGTCTGGAGGGTCATCGAGCCGAACAGTTCCGAGAGCAGGTCGTTGGCGTCCTTCCAGACGGTCTGGGTGACGCAGTTCCCTTCAAAGGGACACTCGTTCTTGCGCCGCCGCTTCTTCCCCTCACCAGCGCAGTCCACCATCAGCAGATCCTGTTCCGTGGCCTTGATGATCTCAAGCACGGTGATCTGTTCCGGCTTTTTGGCCAGGGCATAGCCTCCCTGCGGGCCTCGCTTGCTCTTCAGTATCCCAGCCTTCTTCAGGTTCTGGAAGATCTGTTCCAGATAGCGAGGGGAGATTTCCTGGCGGCGGGAGATGTCCTGGATCTGGGCCGGGGTACCGTTGCCGTTGTAGGCGATGTCAAACAACGCCCGCAGGCCATAGCGACTCTTGGTTGACAACCGCATGCGGTCCTCCCTTGCTACTTGATAGCTAGCCGAACATACTGATCTGATATAGGATACAATAGCGTTGCTGTCAAGAAAAATGCCGCAAAAACAGGTGTAATTCCCTGCAGATCACCTGCTGGATCACCAGCCCGGCTCCGGAGTTCTGGCCACGGTGACGCAGCAGACCGCGGCAGCGCCTGCCGCGCGCAGTACACGGGCGCATTCGGTCAGGGTGGCGCCGGTGGTGAAGACATCATCCACCAGCAGGAGGCGTCGGCCGTTCACGGCGGCAGGGTCAGGAACGGAAAAGGCGTTGCGCAGGTTCGCCGTCCGTTCTGCAGCGGTCAGGGTGGTCTGGGCGGTGGTCTGCCGGGTCCGACGCAGTCCCTGGCGCAGGAGCGGCAGCTGCCACTCACGGGAGAGGGTCTCGGCCAGCAGCAGGGCCTGATTAAACCCCCGCTGCCGCAGGCGGCGCGGGTGGAGGGGCACCGCCAGCAGACGGTCGGCACGGCTGGCGGCGGCGTAGGGGAACAGCAGCTCGGCGGTCAGCAGGGCGAGGGGTCGGCGGAGATGATACCGGTTGCGGTACTTGAACGCCTGGATCAGGTCACGGCAGCCGCCGTCATACAGGAATGCGGCCCGGGCCGTTTCCCAGGGGGGCGGCTGCCGGAGACAGGCGCCGCATGGATGATCCCCCCCAGCCCCGGCAAAGGGGCGGCCGCAGACGGTGCAGCGGGGGGACGGTACAAGCATCAGGCCATCGCGGCAGGCGGGGCAGAGGTGGATCGGCCCGGCAGCCGGGATGTAGGAGCGGCAGAGGTGACAGCGGGGGGGCAAGGCCAGGTCCAGGAGGGCCTTGCCCAGCCCTTTGAACGCCGTCAGCACGTTGCGCCCCTAAAGACCCATGGCGGCGTTCACCACCAGGACCTGCAGGTCGGTGAGGCGCGGTCTGCGGTCGATGATGGTGGTCACCCGGCAGAGGCGGTCCGGCGCGTTGCAGTTGCTGCAGAAGCCGGTACTGGCACAGGGGGTCTTGTAGGAAAGGCGTTTGGCATTGGGGGGGGTCGCCCACTGTTTCACCCGCTGGATCGCATCCTGGATGGTGCCGTCAACCAGCTTGTTGCGCCCCGCCACCACGATCACCTTTTTCGGGCCGAACTGCATCGCCCCCACCCGGTTGCCGGTGGCGTCGATATTGACCAGCTCACCGTTCAGGGTCAGGGCGTTGGTGCCGCAGAGGAAGAGGTCGCAGGTCAGCTGACGTCGCAGGACCGCCACCTTCTCCTCCGGGGAAAGACCGGGATTGGCGTGGTTCAGGATCTCCTTGCCGGCAGCGGCCAGATCGGCCTGCACCGCAAGGTCGACAATGGACAGGGAACCGCCGAAACCGACGGAGCGGGCATCGGCTGCCTGTTCAAGGATGTGGCGACGTGCATCGTCGGGGGTGGGGCAGTAGCGGGCGGTAAAACCGTTCAGTTCCAGGGCCGCCACCGCCTTGCGGCATTTCTGTTCCCAGCTCCAGCTGGTCAGGCTTTCTGTCAGATGCATGGTATCCTCCTTCTCGTTATGGTGGTGCAGGGAATCGCAGGGTGACGGTGGTGCCGGCGCCGGGACGGCTTTCGATCGCAATGGCGCCGTTGTGGGCCTGGACCAGCTCCCGTACAATGGTCAGCCCCAGTCCCAGCCCCCCGTCTCTCCCTTTGCAGAACCGTTCAAAGATGTGGGGCAGCAGCTCAGGCGGTATGCCGCCCCCGTTGTCCGCGATCTCGATGACCGTATCGCCAGCTGCGGCGGCTGCCTGCAGTTCCACGCGCCCCTGGTCGGGTAGCGCCCGCAGCGCGTTGCTCAGGAGGTTTATCAGGATCTGGCTCAGCCGGTCCGGGTCGGCCCAGACCGTAAGCTCGTCAGGGCAGACCACCGTGATGACGCCCCGTCCCTCATCGGCCAGGCGGCCGAAACGGCCGGCAATTCCCGCCAGGAAGGGGGCCAACCTGAGGGTTTCCCGTTGCAGGGTCACAAAGCTCGCTTCGGCGCGGGTCAGTTCGTCAACGCCATCCAGGATAGCGGTGAGGCGGGTCGCCTCCTGATGCAGCGACTGCAGCTCCTCCGGGGTGACCGGGAAGAGGCCATCCATCATCCCTTCCAGTTCGCCCCGTATCACCATCAGCGGGGTACGGAGTTCGTGGGCGGCGTTGGAGAGGAGCTGCCTCCGCAGCCCTTCGTGGCGTTCCAGTGAGTCGGCCATCCGGTTGAAGGCGTTTCCCAGACGGCCGAGCTCGTCACCGCTCACGAGCTGCACCCGTTGCCCCAGGTCGCCGCCGGCGATCCGTTCTGCGGCGTCGGTGAGCTGCTGCAACGGCCTGGTCAGACGTCGGGCGAAAAAGGCGCCGAGCCCCAGGGAGAGGAGTCCCAGGCCGACCACCGAGGCCAGCAGAAACCGGTTTGCCGACAGGAGAAACTGCTGCTCGTCCAGGGGACGGAGCTGCCGTGCCGCCAGCCAGCCGATCACCTGGCTGTGGAAGGTGATGGAGTAGGTGCTGAACGGCCCTTTGGGACGGGCGTCGCGGCCGTAGCCGGTGGTGACCAGGAGGCGGCGCCGGTTCAAGAGCGGCAGGCTCTGCAGGGCCTGATCGGTATCGATGAGCAGATTGCCGTCGGTATCGTAGAGTCTGGCCTCGATACCGCTCTGGAGGGCACGGAGCAGCTCGTCGGTCACCGCCGGGCGCTGCCAGCCCCGCTGCCGGGCGAACTGCCCCTCCAGCGAGGTCAGGACCCGGTAGATATGCTCCTGATCCCGCGCCGCATTCAGCGCCTTGAAGTCATGGAGCAGGAGCCCCCGCAGGGTAAAGGCGGCCCCCAGCGCCACCAGGCAGACCGCCAGCAGCATGAGCAGCAGCTTCCGCTGCAGGTTAAAGCGCATCCCGGACCCCGCAGAACTGGTAGCCGATGCCGTAGATCGTCTTGATGTAGGTCGGCCGTCGGCTGTCGGGCTCGATCTTCTGGCGCAGGTTCTTGATATGGGCGTCGATGCTCCGCTCATACCCTTCGAACCGGTATCCCAGGGCACGGGAGACCAGTTCGTCACGGGTGAAGGTGCGGCCGGGGGCAGCGGCCAGGGTCTCCAGTAGCTTGAATTCGGAGGGGGTGACGGCCACCGGCTGTCCGTCCCGGGTAACGCTGTGCCTGAGGTTGTCCAGCACCAGGGCGCCGTTGGCAAAACTGAGGGGCCGGTCCATACCGTCGGGCGTGTCATAGCGTTTCAGTACGGCCCGGACCCGGTAGACCAGCTCCCGGGGGGAGGCGGGCTTCACCACGTAGTCGTCGGCCCCCAGGGCAAAACCGGTGATCCGTTCCTCCTCCGACGATTTGGCGGTCAGGATGATCACCGGGATATCGGCCCGTTCCTTGATCTCCTGGCACAGCTCCTCGCCGTTTCCGTCCGGTAGGCCGAGGTCAAGGATCACCGCCAGGGGGGGCTCCCGATCGAGGGCGGCACGGGCCGCAGCTGCGCTGTCGGCATGGCAGACCCGGAAATCGGCCCCTTCGAGATAGGCCTTGATGATCCGGGCGATCTTCAGATCGTCCTCAACTATCAGGATCGGTCGCTGCATAGGGTTACCTTATAAACGGAAAGGGGCGGGTCCGCAACCCGCCCCTCGATCCCCTGCGTTGCCGGGCAGCCTTATTGAGCCGGTGCCGGAGGTGGTGTCATCGGCCCCATGCCGGCGCCCATGCCTTTGCCCATACCCATGCCGCACCGTTTCCCCCCCATCATCCCCTTGGCGCCCATCCGGCCCATCGGCAGGCCTGATTTCACCCGTGCCTGGTACATCTGCTGCCGCAGCTGCAGCAGTTCGCCCTGCAGTTTGGCGATGCGCGCGGTATCCGGTTTGTCCTTGATGTACTCTCGCTGCAGGGCCATATGTTTCTGGTGCATCTCTTCGCGGAGCGGCATCGTATCGGCAAGGAACTTCTTATACTGCGCCGCGTACGGCCCCTGCAGCAGGCGCTGCTCCATCATCGGACCCCCCATGCCGGGACCCATCCCCCCCATGCCGGGCTGGGCAAGGGCCGAACCGGCAGCGGCAACAGCGACAACAACGGACAGTGCGATAATCCCCTTTTTCATGACTCATTCCTCCCTGGTCTGGTGACTGCAGGCGGCCATCCGGTTAACCGTCTGCGTGATGATTCCACCATACCAGCCTCTCGGGGAGGAGTGATGAAGGTTGTGTGAATGATTATGAAGAATGCAGGGCCGCCTCCACCAGCTCTGCCAGACAGCGGATGAAGGTGGGGGAACTGTTCAGGGAAGGGACGCGCCGGAAGGTGGCGATCCCCAGCGCACGGGCCTCGGCAGCATACTCGATATCGATCTCGTGCAGGGTTTCGATATGATCGGAGACAAACGAAAGCGGCACTACCAGCAGTTGATTGCAGCCGCTTGCCGCCAGTTCGCGCAGTTTTTCGTCGGTGGCCGGCTCCAGCCACTTCACCGGTCCGGCCCGTGACTGGAACGCCAGGTGATACCGGATATCGCCCAGCCGTGCCATGACCAGCCGCACCGTGGAGCGGATCTGGTCGAGGTAGGGGTCCCCCTGATCAATGAACGCCTGGGGGAGGGAGTGGGCCGAAAACAGCAGCTCCACCTGGCCGGGGTCGGGAAATCCGGCCAGCCCCTGCCTGATCTGCTCAACTAACGCCTCGATGTAGCGGGGGTGGTCGTAAAAATGGGAGATGCGGATCAGCTCGAAGGCGCCGCCCAGCTCGGCCAGTCGTCGGTCCAGGTCGTTGAAGCTGGAGCCGGTGGTGGCGCGGGAGTAGTGGGGGTAGAGGGAGAGGGCCACGATCCTCGCGACGCCACGTTGCTGCAGTTGACGCAGGGCATCGCCGGTAAAGGGGTGCCAGTAGCGCATCCCGACAGCGCAGGGGATGCCCAGTTCCTGCTGCAGGGCCGCCGCCTGGCCCTCGGTCAGCTCCCGGATCGGTGACTTGCCGCCGATCTCCCGGTACTTCGCCATCACCACCGGTGTCCGGCGCCTCACGATCATCCGGGCGATAAACGGCTGCAGCCAGGCCGGGCCGATCCTGATGATCTCCCGGTCGGTGAACAGGTTGAGCAGGAACGGCCGCACCGCATCAAGGGAATCGGGGCCGCCCATCTGGAGCAGCAGTACGGCGGTATCGGGCATCGGTTCGACCTTTATTCCGGCGGTTGTCAGTCGGCCCAATATATCCTATAACGTCCATAGCGCCACGCACTTTTTAGTGAGGTCTCCATGGCAGACATCGTTATTCCCGCCGATCCCGAGCAGTACGCCGAACTGGTTTCCCGTATGCTGACCCGTTACGGATTCACCGTACATCTCCCCCCGGAGGGCAACCGGGGCCACAGCTTTGAGATCGAACGGGAGGGTAAACGGTTTGCGGTCTTGCTGAAAAACCACAAGGCCAAGTGCAATGTGGCCCAGGTGGAGAAGTTTCTGGACCTGCTGGATGCCCCCGGTGGGGACCGGTTTGCCGGCGGCTGGCTGGTATCTACCAGCGGTTTCAGCCGTCCTGCCATCACCCATCTGGAGGCGTTGCAATCGAAGCGTCTTACCCTCTGGACCCACATCGACACCAAGTTGCAGCGCACCTATCCACCCCTTGAACAGCCTGGTGGGGAACAGGCATCCGCACCGCGATCGGCCCGCCAGAAGTACTTCGGCATCTTTACCTGCAAGGGAGGGGTGGGGAAGACCACCATTGCCGCCCACCTCGCCGGAGCCTTTGCCCTGATGGGGTATGACGTGGTGCTGCTTGACCTGGACCCGGAGAAAAACCTGCGCAAACTGTTCATGCAGGGGCCCGATGACGAGGCGCCGTCGCTCTACGTGCCGTCCCAGACCAAGGGGCGTCCCGGCGCCACCATCACCGTCTTAAACCACGATGAGTGGGAACCGTCCCAGTATCGCGATCAGCAGATCGTGATCTGCGACTGCTCACCGGTGCTGGAGCAGAATCCCCGCAGCCTGGTGGAACGGTTTGACTACTGCATCGTCCCCACCACCCTCACCCCGTTGGGGATCGCCAAGAACGC
This sequence comes from Deltaproteobacteria bacterium, assembly GCA_021778115.1. Taxonomy (GTDB): domain Bacteria; phylum Desulfobacterota; class Desulfuromonadia; order Geobacterales; family Pseudopelobacteraceae; genus Trichlorobacter. Next base: position 30,917 of record JAJYCS010000003.1, on the reverse strand, counting down.
CGATGTGATCACCCGCACCTTCCGTCACATCAGGCAGATAAACGGCACCGCCGAGCTGTTCGCCCTGATCAACGTCTTTGATCCCTCCGAGGCCCTGGCTAGGAAGAACGAAAAGCTGCTGCAGCACCTGGCGCGCCATTTAAGTGCCTACATCCAGACCGACCCGTTGTGCCGCTTTATCCATCCCGACGACGCGGTGATCCGCTTCAGTACCACCCTGCAATACTGGGGTTTCCACCTGATTGACGGCACCAAACCGCAACTGGCCTTTTCCGAACAGCGGGGCAAAAACCATCCCCGCACTGATTTCTTACGGCTGGCCGATTATCTGGAGAATCACACCGAGATTGAGGAGATGCGTAAGCAGGAAGGGTAGGGGACGGATCACCGCTTCGCCACCCAGACCATCAGTAGGCCCCCGCCGCCGGCCACTGAAAACATCCCCTCCCAGGCCCGGCGGAGCATCTCGTCATACCCAGCCTCCGGCGGCACCGCAAGCAGGTGATACCCTGCGACCACCAGCAGGAGGCCGTTCAGCAGCAGGAAACTCCAGAGAATCCGGTTCATGGCGGCCCCTCAGGCTGCACGGCGCACAGGGGCGGGGCGTTTGTCGATCCCGTGCCGGTCGGCATGCCCCGGGACGGTGTCATGCCGTCGTCTCCCCTCATGCGCCGGTCCTCTCCTACTGGTCCACCGCCCCGTCGGGCAGGCCATATCCTACGGTACAGTCGTTATAGTTCTGCGCCCCCCCCAGGTCGGCGTTCACCGCGTCGGCGTAGCCGATGGTACCCAGCGGCGTACCGGTGCATCTCCCGTTGGTGCTGCTGTAACGGCTGATCGTCTGGCCGGGGCCCAGGCTGTTGGTGATGGTGGAGCCGTCCCAAACCCGGACGCAGTTACCCGTCGGGCCGCGGAAGTCGTACCGGCTGCCGGTGACGTTATCAACCTGGTAGCGGCTGCAGCCTACATCCAGGGTATAGCTTCCGGCCACGGTGTTGGTGCAGTTGTCCGCGGTGCAGGCGTCGTCAACCGATATAAGGACGGTGTTGTAGCGGCCGCTGGTGGTTGGTCTGCCGCTGATGACCCCGGCGTTGCTGATGGTCAATCCCGGTGGCAGGGCGCTTGTCGCGATGCCGGGGATGGCGGAAGAGCTCCAGCGCCAGTTGCTATAGGGCGGGGTGCCGCCGCTGGCGGTCATGGTGGCCGCGTAGGTGCTGCCCACCGTCCCCACCGGCAGGGTGGCGGGCGCAATGGTGGCCTGGGGGCAGTTGCCGTAGGACTTGAGCATGAAGTTGCTGATAAAGCCGTACTGGGTGCTGCCGCCGGTTGCCTCGGTGAAGCCCACCTTGTACTGGTTCAGCGGCCCCGGAAGCTGCACGCAGTGGGTGATGTCCGGGGCCAGGGCTTCATTGGCCCCCAGGTTGATGTAGATCGCCTTGTTGCAGACGGCATTGCTGATGGGGGCGCCGTTGCAGGTGCCGTCGCATTTGCCGGTGCCGGGTGTCGATCCGATACGGCACGCCGCATTGGTGATCGGGACCCCGTCGCAGGTGCCGGTGCAGGGGAGATACCACGACCTGTCCAGACAGGTGCCGTTGGTGATGGCGGTTCCGTTGCAGGTGCCGGTGCAGAGACCGGCGCAGGTGGCGTTGGTCACCGAGACGCCGTCACAGCTGCCGGTGCAGCGTCCACGCCAGGGGAGGGCGATGCACTGGGCATTGGTGATGCTGCTCCCATCGCAGGTGCCGGTGCAGGAACCGGTGCACTTCGCGCCGTTAATGGCGGTTCCGTTGCAGGTGCCGGTGCAACTCCCCAGCCAGCTCCGGTCGATCCAGACCTTGATCAGGGTGTAGGGATTGGTCATGCAGCTGTTGCTGTCGCACTGGCTGCAGTCGCTGTTGCAGCGGGTATGGATCTCCACCCGGGCGTTATGGGTGCTGTAATCGGCGCTGTTGGTGTCGGGGACCGGACAGCCTGTGTTGTTCTCCTCCAGCCAGTTGACCGGGTAGTTGTGACCGTACATGGTGCCGAACAGGCAGCCCGGGTCCCGGCCGTCACAGGGGGGATTGCCGCCGACGCCGTGGGTGTTGTCGCCGTACAGACTGTTCGGATAGGCGGCGATCGTGTGGCTGGTAGTGGCCCCCACCACGGCCAGATGGTTGTAGTTGCTGACCGGGTCGTTACGGTAGCCGTTGGGGTAGATGTCGAATTCAAAGGCGCTGCTCTGCCCCGGCAGGCCGCAGTAGCTCAGAAACTCACCCAGATGCCCCGGTGTGCTGCAGTCGTAGAAAGGGTTGATCTGCTGGTCCCAGACGGTACCGGTGCCGCAGTAGCTGGTGGGGTTGCTCCCCTGCATCAGGGTGAAGGTATAACCGTCGCCGTAGTGGGTGCTGTTTGCATAGTCTTCAACGCTGGAATAGCAGAAGTTCCAGTAGGCGCGCAGGGTCTTTCCCTGCAGGGGGAAGGTGTAGGGATACCAGAAACAGCCGCCGGTATTGCCCTGGTTGTAGCCGAAGGCGATCCGCCCGTAGTTGGAACCGAACCCGGTGCCGACCACGGTGCCGGTGCTGGCGTCGCCGTTATCGTTGTTGATGCCGCCGCTGCCACCACCACCGGGCGGGTTCCCGGAGCCGTGGGTCAAGACCTTCAGGGTGTAGGTCCGTTGGGCGGTGGCGCCGTTTTGATCGGTAACCGTGATGGTGACGGTGTAGGTCCCGGCGGTGGGGGGGGCGGTGATCGTGATGGCCCCGCTGGTAGGGTTGACGGCGATGCTCAGGCCGCTGGAGGGGGTGACGGCAGGTGCCGTCTGCCAGGTGTAGGCAGGGGCCCCTCCTTCGGCAAACAAGGTCCCGGCGTATGCCGCATAGCTGTCGGTATAGACGCTGGGCAGCTCATTGTTGAGTATCCGTAGCTGCCCCCAGGTGTACCCGGAGCAGCCGATGCGGGCCTTCAGTTCGTTCAGGGTGACCACCCGCAGGATATCGGGCGGGTCGGTGAACTGCTGCGTGAGGGTACCGACGACACTGCCGCCGGCGGCGTTGACCGGGGTGGTGGCGGTGAGGGTCGTACCGTTTAAGGTGGTGCCGACCGGCAGCTGGTTGTGGAAGGCAGGGGAGTATTGGGAGCTTGCGATGACAAACGCCACTGAATCGCTGACGCCGCTCACGAAGAAACGGGTTGTGGACAGGCCGCAGATCTGGGCGCAGGAGGTGTTACCGGCAAGCTCGGGGGCGTACAGATAGGAGAGCTGCCCCCCCCAGGCATCATTGGGGTTCTGCACCACGTGATTAAAATCGGTGGGGGGGGTGGCTGAGCTGCCGGTATCGGGTATCCTGCAGCGGGCCACACTCCAACTGATGATCGCATCCACATCGCTCTTGATGATCGTCTTGGTGTCGTCGATCTTCCCCCGCTGCACCAGGGGCCCTACCATCTTGTAGCCGGCGATCACCAGGGCGCCGATCAGGATCAGGAGCAGGATGACGTTCAAAAGTGCCATGCCGGCGCGGGAACGGGAAAAACAGCGTATGGCGCGTTGACAGCAAGGTTGCATGGCCTATCCCCAATATGCCTTGTCGTGCGGTCCAAGACTGACAAGCTTGATAGTTTCGTCAGTGCGGGTGCTGCAGTCGCTACAGCTTACAAAGCCATCATTTCCGCGCTTTCTGCACGAACGGCAGTACAGAAAGATAATCAGAAAGTTCCGTTTGACCGGACAACTGTAATAACCCCTGAAGTTTCCTTGCAGCGGTTCGCCCAAGGCAACAGGGTTGGCGGCGATCATATCCACTTTTTTGCGCACCGATTCCTTGATGGCTGCGTGCTTATGCAATGAGGTGATAAAGTCATCACTGAAAAGCAACGTCACTTGAATACCTCATCATAGCTTTTCCAACCCATACTGCCGCTTCGTACCCGCTCCATACTCTCCATAAGTGAGGCGGTGAAATCAGGGTCAGCCAGAATGGTCTCGGTTGGGTCATTTTCTTTTGATCGTTTTAAACGCAGGGCAAACTGGGTAAAAAGCTCAGAAACCGTTGTCCGTTGGGTTTCCGCATACTCCTTGATAAAATCCAGCAGATCGCTGTCAACGGTAAGGTTAAGTCGTGATTTATACATGGTACGCCTCCTGTGTGTATGTTATGCGCATTGCGTCTGTTGCGTCAAGGAGGATTCACCGTAACAAGCGATCTATGGCGGCGACTACCTAACCATCTCTTCAGAAAGCAGATCACGCTTGTATATCATCAGGTTAGATGATGCAAAGGAGGTCTTGTTTTTTCTTTTCAGCGCATCAGTGGCAAAAGCAGCGGGTGGATTGGATCGCTATAGGGGTTTACCACCGTTACTCCGCGACAGGTAAAACCATGCTGCATATCTTCAGAAAACAGAATCCGGCAGCGACTTTCAGCAGCAACCGATAGAATCAGCGCATCCCATATCTGGAGGTTGTGGTCAACCGTCAAATCAAAACCGGACTGAAAGGCTGACCACGTAGAATTGGCTACCTCAAAGCTATCGCTCCACTGCATCACACGGGCACGGGCCATATCAGGTGTACAGTTCCCCTTGCCGGTCAACACACGGAACAGTTCTCCCATTACCTGTGCCGGGAGTATCACGTCGTCTGCCGACAAACGCTCCAGCAGTAAAAGGCTGGTGTCCCGCCGTGCGCTATCACCGATCCCTTCTGCGTACGCAAGCACATTGGTGTCAATGGCAATCCTCATGATCTGTACAGCTCATCGCGCGTCCATGAGCGGGTTCCGGTTACTTCCTGGCTGGACAGACGTTTAAGCAGCAACTCGCGTGAAGCTCGATGAGAGGTATCAGCCTGTTTAACCGGGAGGATGGTCGCTACCGGCTTACCTCTTGAAATAACAAGAAATTCTTCGCCCTTGGATACCTGTCTTAATACACTGGATAATTGACGGTTTGCGTCTGTGGCGCGTAGCGTTTGCATACTTGCTCCTTGGTAGTGTTAAACACTACTTTATGCTGTAGAAGCATGGGTGTCAATGGGGTTTTAAGAGGCTTTTTAACGCAAAGACGAAAAGAGAGGCGCAAAGGCGCAAAGAAGACGGGCTATTGCGGGTTGATGGTGAGGGCGAAGGTCTTGCTGCTGCAGTTGTTCTGGGATAGTGAGCTCCCCTGGCTGTCGTGGGCCATCAGGTTGATCTGGTAGCTCCCCTGGGCGGTGGGGATGCCGGAGATGTTGAGGAAGACCGGCGGGGTTGCCGTCACCCAGTTGCTGTCTGAGGTGAGGCCGGCGCAGTTCGCGGGGACCGTGCAGCTCCCCATGGTGGCGCCACCGGGCAGGGCAACGGCCACAAGCCCCGGGGGGAGGCCGCTTACGCACCATTTGTAATCGGTGACCCCGCCGTTTAGCAGCAGCTTGGCCACGTATTTGCTGCTCACGTAGCCATAGGGGAGCTCGTTATTCACGATCCGCATCTGCGCCCCTTCACACCCCACCTTGGTGCGCAGTTCATCCAGGGTCACCCAACGGACGATGTCGCTGTTGTTCGTGTCAAGGACAACGGTACCGGTTGCCGAGGCGAGGGTGTTCAGGGGGATGGCGCTCCCCGAGGTCACGGGGGTCCCGTTCAGGGTGGGGGGGATGGCCGGCACCGTCGCCGTGGTGGCGAGGGTGGTCTGTATGGTGCTGTCGTCACCGGGGCTCAGCATGACATAGGCCACATTGGCGATGGTGGCCGGGGGGTTGGTGGTCTGGAGGGTCAGGGAGGTGGTCTTGCGGCCGCAGAGGGTGTCGTTACTGGGGGTTGCGCTGAAGAGGGTGGCGTCATACAGATAGACGAAATTGTGCCCCCACGCATCCTGGGGGCTCTTCACCACTGCGGGGAACCCTGCCCCATTTGGGAGTGAGTTGTTCCCCGCTGCCCAGCTGTTCAGGGACTCAACGGCCCCGTCAAGGTTCTCCTTGCTCTCCCGCACCTTGGTGGCGGTTGCCAGGGGGCCCACCAGGGTGACCCCGAGGCCGATCAATAGCCCGATCACCACCAGGGAGATGGCCAGTTCAACCAGGGTAAACCCTTTGGCAGCTTTCATGGGACTCCTCCACCAACGGTCGTTTCCGATGATTGTATAGCACGAATCCGGCCAGAAGAAAGGGTGAAGATGGGGCTGGCTACGGTTTTTCCGGAGGTTGCCCCACCTCCCGCCCCAACTGCTGCTGCAGTTCGTAAAGCTTGCGCCACTCAGTACTGTAGAAGGATTGCGGCATCCGCTCGGGGATGATCCGCCACTTGTGGACGATGGCGGTCAGCAGATCGTAGGCCTCCCGTTTCTGGCCGGCGTGGTAGGTGAAGTAGACCAGGTTATAGGCGTACTTCATCTCATCCGGCCCCTTCACCAGCCGTTGGATCGCCTCAAACTGCCCCTTGGCCTGGTCAAGCCGCCCCGCCTGGGCCAGGGCGATCAGATACCCGTTGCGGGATTCCAGATGGTTGGGGGCCTTGGCCACGGTGTCGGCAAAGAGGGTCAGGTTGCGCTGCCAGACCAGGGCGCGCTGGTGGCTGATCCAGGCGGCCAGGGGGAGGAGCGTCGCAAGGGCGCACAGCAGGGCGGTGCGCAGCCGGGGGTGGGGCAGGGTGGCGCAGCCTTGCACCAGGGCCAGGGTGAAGAAGGCCGCCGGCAGGTAGAGGTAGCGTTCGGCGTAGGGGGTCCAGGCGATGGTGCCGAAGGCCAGCGGCAGCACCGGCAGCAGGAGGCAGATGCCGGTGAAGGCCAGGGCCGTTGCCTGGGTGCGCCGGGCCGCCAGCCAGGCCATGAGGAACAGCGCCAGGATGCCACCGAAGACGTAGCGGCCGTCAATGGCGGTGATGGCCAGGGCCAGGGGGAGCGGCAGGAGGTACTTCTTCAGGTAAAAGGCGGCGGCGCTGGCGGTCACCTGCAGGGCGTGGTCCGGGTGGGTCACCATGGCCAGCAGGGTCTGCCCCACCGGGCTGAACGGGTTCTGCAGGGCCAGCCGCCTGCAGAACGCCAGGCCGATCAACAGCAGGGCCAGGAGGCTGCCGGCCAGCAGCAGGGTCAGGAGTGCAGAGCGCCGCAGGCTCCGGTCGGGGGCGGCGTAGCGGTGGTGCCAGATCCCCCAGCTTACCAGGGCCAGGGCCAGCACCGGCCAGAATGAGGCGGTGAGGGAGGCCAGGAGGAAGGCACCGGCCAGGCAGCATCCCACGGCATAGTAATGGCGGGAGGTGGTCTGATGAGGCGGCAACGGGGCGGTGCGGGGGGTGAGGAGTAGCGGCAATCCGAGCAGGGCACCCCAGGCCACCTCCTTGGCCAGTCCGGCCGCGAGCAGCGCCGGCAGGGCCAGGAGGAACCAGCGGCGGTGCCCGGTCGCCTGCCCCTGCAGGAGGCACCAGAGGGCAGCCAGCAGGCCGGTGGCGGCCAGCAGGTCGGTGCGGCCCGAGATCCAGCAGACCGATTCGGTGACGATCGGGTGCAGCCCGAACAGGAGGGCCCCCACGAGGGGCCACCAGCCGGGGGGGGTGAGCAGGCGGCGGAGCAGGGCGAAGAGCAGCAGGCAGTTCAGCAGGTGCAGCAGCAGGTTCTCAGCATGCATGATCCGGGGGTTCAGTTGCCAGAGGGCGCCGTCCAGCCAGTAGCCGGCCCAGATCAGGGGGCGGTAGTAGGTGATGCCGTTGCCGGGGAAGAGGTCCGGCAGTCCGCTGTGGGGGGCTGCCAGCCAGGTCCGCACCAGGCTCAGGTCATCCAGCAGGCAGGGCTCGGCCCGGAAGAGGGGGGCAAAGACCGTGGTGATGACCGCCAGCAGCAGGAGGAGCTGCAGCGGAGTGGTAAGGCGTCGCAGGGGGGGAAGGGGTAGGGGCATGGAAAAACGGGGAGGCGTTCTCCTCCCCGTCCTGGGTTGTCCCGTGGGCCGTGGTTACGGCAGCTTGTCGAAGAAGTAGACCACATCCACCGGATCGGTGGTCGGCCAAACATTTGCTGCAGTGGCGCCAGTAGTACCTGTGCCACAGTACCTCACTCGTCCGGTTTTACCGTCCTCGGTGCCGTCGATGTTGGCGTCCAGCGCCTTGGCCGTGGCCAGGGGGACGTTGGTCAGCAGCATGACGTTGCGGGTTATGGTTTGGCCACAAACAGTTGTTAATGATTCCACAGTGTTGTTGACCCCGCTGATGGTGGATGCCGGCAGGGTGAAGCTGTTGTTCTGCAGGTCGGACTGCAGCTGGGCAAAGCTCTGGATGTTACCGGACCGGCCGCTGTCACCCGGCAGGTAGCCCATCTTGTCGTAGAAGCCCCAGATCGGCACCTCCCACTTGGCCGGGATCTGCAGCACCGCTTTGGCCTGGGCCCCCTGGATCAGGTCCTGTCCCTTGATGACCGCCCCCAGGATGATACCGATGATGACCAGCACGATGGCCATCTCCACCAGGGTGAAACCTCTGTTGCTGTTGTGCATCTGCTCCTCCTGTCTCTCTCTGTGCAGTGTAGGATGACACGGCGTTTCGTGCCGGATGATGACGGGTTACTTTGGATAACTTTCGGTGAGATGGGGGGAAAAATCAAGGGGAAAAACGGCCGTAGCCCCTTATTTTTTACCGTTGCCTGCAAAACAGGCAGATAAACCCCGGTTAATGGCGGCAAAATCTGTTGACAGCCCCGGTTGGGCCTGCTATTCGCCATAGCAGAGAATGGTATCTCCGCGTAAGGGCCTCCATGAGCATCCTCGCCAATCTGCTGAAAAAGACCGAGACCAACCAGGCGCCGGCGGAGATCCCGCCGGGGGTGCTGCAGGCGGTGGGAAGCGCCGGTGGCTCCGCCTCCAGGGGGCGCCGTCTGCTGCTCATCGGCGGCATTGCCGCAGCGGCCGTCTGTGTGGGGGGGGGGCTGGGGTGGTATCTGGACAGCCGTCCCCTCCACCGGCAGCCGTTGTCAGCGCCACCACCCCCTGCCCGGCAGGCGGTTGCAGCGCCGCCGCTCCCGGCGCAGCGGCCCGTCGCGCCGTCGGCCCCGGCAGTGCGGCAGGTGGTGGAGCGCCCCCCGCAGCCTCCCACCCATCCCCCGGTCCGCCCGGCCCGTGCCGTTGCGGCGCCTGTTCGCCATTCCCGTCCGGCCGGCCGGACCGCCCCTGCATCGTCAGCCGCCCCTCCGTCCCATACGCCGGCCCCGAAGGATCGTACCGCCATTGATGCCCACCTCTTCGCGGCCCGCAACGCCGAGGCCCGGCGGGATTACCTGACCGCCCTCACCCAGTATCAGCAGGCCTTGGAGGCCGATCCGTACAACTACCGGATCATGAACAACGCCGCCGATATGGAGCTGCGGCTGGGGATGTACCGGCAGGCCCTGACCCTGACCGAGCGGGCCCTGACCCTGAAGCCGGAGTATGTCTCGGCCCTGGTGAACCGGGGGGTTGCCCAGGGGAACCTGGGACAGGGGGGGGCGGCGGTGAAGAGTTTCAGCCGGGCTGCGGCGTTGGACCCGGCCAACCGGAGCGCCCTCTATAACCTGGCCCTGGCCCAGGAGCGGGCCAGCGCCCTGGATGACGCCGCCGGCAGTTACCGCCGCCTTGCCGAGGGGGGGGACCCCCGTGGATATCTGGGGCAGGGGCGGCTGTATGAGCGCCAGGGGGCGCGGGACAAGGCGTTGCGGGTATACCGCGATCTGCTGGCCCTGCCGGATGTCGGTCAGCAGGCCCGGGATGAGGCCCGGGGGCGGATCAGGGCCCTGGAGCAGGAGTAGGCGTCACCACCGTCCTGCCGCCAGCGCCGCCAGCGCCAGCAGCAGCGCCCCCCCTGCCGCCGCCACCCACCACCAGCGCGCCGCCGCTTGCCTCCGCTGCTGCCGGGCCTCCCTCCGCACCACCTCGGCCGCTGCCAGTTCCACCTGACGGGCCTGCACGATCGGTTTGCCCTCCAGAAATCCCACCATCAGGCTGCGGGAGGCGATCAGGTTGATGAGCCGCGGCACCCCGCCGGAGCTGCGGTAGATCGCCTCACTGGCGGCAGGCTCGAACAGGGTTGCCACCCGGGCCCCGGCCCGATGGAGCCGGGTGGCCAGGTAATCGGCGGTGGCCTGGGCGGTGAGGTGGGTGAGCCCCGCCCGCACCGAGATCCGCTGGTCCAGCTGGCGGAACCGCTCGTGGGCCAGCTTTGCGGCCAGTTCCGGCTGCCCCACCAAGATGATCTGCAGCAGTTTTTCCTTCTCCGTCTCCAGGTTTGACAGCAGCCGGAGCTCCTCCAGGGTGTCGTCCGGCAGCTGCTGGGCCTCGTCCACCACGATCACCACCGGTCGCCCCTGACCGGCATGATTCAGCAGAAAGTCGCGGAACTCCTTGATCATATCGTTTTTGTTGCCCGACAGGGGATAGATGACGGCGAAGTCCTCAAGCAGTGCCTGGAGGAACTCCTCCGGCCGGAGACGGGGGGTCATGATCAGGGCGATCTCGGCCCGCTCCTGCCACTTGTTGATGAAGATCCGCAGCAGGGTGGTCTTGCCGGTCCCCGGCTCACCGGTGAGGAGGCAGAACCCCTCCCGGTTGTTCATCAGGTAATCGAGGGAGAGCAGGGCGTTGGCATGGCCGCTGGAGGGGTAGTAGTAGGCCGGATCAGGGGTGAGACGGAACGGGTCTTCCGTCAGGGAGTAAAAGTCGAGGTATGAACTGCCCATTCAGCGCCCCTTTCCAACGGCGGAGATCAGGTCGTAGACCGGGAAGAGGAGCCCCATGATGATGAGGGCGAACATGATGCCGATGAAGCCGATCACCAACGGCTCGATGATCTTGCCCAGTTTCTCCGAGATGTCGTCCAGTTTTTTCAGGTAGTGGGTGGCCAGGAACTCGAACTGGCTGTCCAGTGAGCCGCTGGTCTCGCCGATCGCCACCAGGCGGACCAGGAGCAGGGGAAAGACCGGGTGCTTGCGCAGGGCCTCGGCGATGCCGCTGCCGTAGGTGATCTCCTCACGCACCGTCTCCAGGGCCCGTTGGAAGACCCGGTTCCGTATCACCTGGGCGATGATCCCCAGGGTGCGGTCGAAGGTGAGGCCGGCAACGATCAGGATCCGCAGCTGTTCCGTCAGCAGGGCCAGCAGGCGGTTGTACTCCACCAGGCTGTAGATCGGCAGCTTGAGTTTCAGGCGGTCCAGCTGGTAGCGGCTCGGCTCGTGTCGTTTCAGCAGCTTGAGCAGCACCAGGATCAGCACCAGGATGATCGGGGCCAGATACCAGAACCGCTGGGTCAGGTCACTGGCCCCCATCAGCAGGCGGGTCAGGAGGGGCAGTTTGACCCCCATCCCCTTCAGGGTGCCGATGATCTTGGGGAGCACGTAGACCAGCCAGAAGATCAGGGCGCCGAAGGTGCTGACGATGGCAAAGGCGGGGTAGATGAGGGCCCGCTTGATGGCCGATGCCAGGTCTTCCATCCGCTGCAGGTGCTCGGCCACATCGGCGAGGCTCTTCTCGAAACGGCCCGTCTCTTCCCCCACCCGCACCAGGCGGATGAAGATGTCGGGGAACAGGGTGCTGTACCGTTCGATGGCGTCGGAGAAGGTGGAGCCCTGTTCGATCTCCTGTTTGACGGCGGCCAGGGTGGTCTGCAGGGTGCTGTTGGTCACCGAGGCGATGATATCCCCCAGGGCCATGGTGATCGGGATCCCGGCCCCCACCATCACCGAGAGGTTGCTGGCCAGCTCGATGATCTCAATCCGGCGGACCCGCTGCTTCTGCAGCTGCTTCTTCACCCTGGAGAGGAGTCCGGTGCCGGGGGAGATGCTCAGGAGGTAGTAGCCGCGGCCCGCCAGTTCGTCCCCGGCGGCCTCGGCCGAATCGGCTTCGATCTGGCCGCTTACCTGTTTGCCGGCGGCATCCACGGCGCGGTAAAGGAAGGGGGTCATCCGGCGACCCGCATGACTTCAGCCATCGTGGTGAGCCCTTCGGCGGCTTTCAGGATGCCGTCCTCCAGAAGCGGCCGCATCCCCCGCTTGCGGGCCGCCTCGGCGATGGCGGCGGTGGAGGAGCCGTCAAAGATCATCTGCCGGATCTCGTCGTCGATCACCAGGACCTCGCAGATGGAGAGACGGCCCAGGTAGCCTGAATCGTTGCACTTGCTGCAGCCGATCCCCCGGTTACCGTGGGTCAGCTCGAAGCCGTGCTGTCTGAAGAGCTCCTGTTCCTCCTCGGTGAGCAGGTATTCCTGGCGGCAGTGGGGGCAGATCTTGCGGAGCAGCCGCTGGGCCAGTACCGCGGTGAGGGCGGAGGAGAGGAGGAAGGCGTCCAGCTTCAGGTCGAGCAGGCGGGGGATGGCGGTGACGGCGTCGTTGGTGTGGATGGTGGACAACACCAGGTGGCCGGTGATGGCGGCCCGGACCGCGATCTGGGCGGTCTCTTCGTCCCGGATCTCCCCCAGCAGCATCACGTCCGGGTCCTGACGCATGAAGTTGCGGGCGGCCAGGGCGAAGTCGAAGCCGGCCCGCTCGTTGACCTGGCTCTGCCGGATAAAGCTCAGGCGGTATTCCACCGGGTCTTCCACGGTGATGATGTTCCGCTCCAGGCGGTCCAGTTCCCGCAGGCCGGCGTAGAGGGTGGTGGTCTTGCCGCTGCCGGTGGGACCGGCGATCAGGATGATGCCGTAGGACTTCTGGAAGAGACGGCGGATCTGCCGGGTGGTATCCGGACTCATCCCCAGGGCCTCGAGGCGCAGCAGGGGGCCGGCGCCGGCCAGCAGGCGCAGTACCAGGTTCTCCCCGAAGATGGTGGGGACGGTGGAGACCCGGATGTCGAACCGTTTGGAGAGGAACTCGTAGCTGAAGGAGCCGTCCTGGGGGAGGCGCTGCTCGGCGATATCCAGCTGGGAGAGGACCTTGATTCGTGAGACCAGACCGCCGTGGACCTGTTTCTGCAGGCAGTGGCCGTGCTGCAGGACGCCGTCGATCCGGTAGAAGACGTTGGTTACGTCATCGGCCGGGGTGATATGGATGTCGGTGGCCTGTTTGCGTACCCCGTCCACCATGATCAGTTCGATCAGCTCGGCGATGGTGGCGCCGGGGATCGCCCCGGCGGTCTGCCGGATGACGCCGATCAGCCGCTCCATCCGCTGCTGCACCGGGTGGGCGATGAAGAAGTAGGCCTTTTCCAGGGTCTCCTGGTAGTAGTCGCTGTCCACCAGAAAGACCCTGGGCTGTCTGCCGGTCAGCTTGGTCACCGTATCCACCGCCACGATGTTGCTGGGGTTGGTGATGCCGATGGCCAGACGGCCGTCCTCAACCACGGCCAGGGGGATGAAGCCGGCCTTTTCGGCCGTGTCTTTCGGCACCTGGCGCAGGGCCTCCTCCTCCGGCTGGATCTCGGCCAGGTCGATGAAGTCGATCCCCGACTGCAGGGCGATGGTCCGGGCGAACTCGGCGGCGGTGACAAAGCCGAGGCGGATCAGCAGGTCACCCAGGATGGCGCCGGTCACCTTCTGCTGCTCCAGGGCGATCCGGAGCTGCTTGTCGCTGATCAGTCCGTTGTTCCTGAGGAGTTCGCCTATCTTGATCGGTGCCGCCATGGCGTCTCCTAGTCGTTCCCCACCAGATAGGGCTGCAGCACCACCACCAGCTCTGTCCGGGTGTCCTGGTAGTTTTTGCGGGAGAACAGGGCCCCCAGCCAGGGTAGCTCCCCGATGAACGGGATCTTCTCATCCTCCTGGTCCCGTTTGTTGGCGATCAGACCGCCGATGACGATCATCTCGCCGTTATGGACCTTCACCGTGGTGGAGAGCTCCCGCAGGTCTACCACCGGGATCTGGATGGTGGTCTGGTTGCTGCCGGAGCCGATGTTGGTGGGGGTGAGGCTTACCAGATCGGAGATGATCGGGGTGATGGCCATGCTGATCTCCCCCTTGCTGTTGATGGTGGGGGCGATGCCGATCATGATGCCGGAGAGGACGTTGCTGGTGTCCACGGTGTAGGTGATGGTGTTGGCGGTGCCGGCGTTGCTGATGGTGGAGGTGACCTTGGAGACGAAGTTGGTGTTCCTCCCCACGGTCAGGAGGGCGGTCTGACCGTTCATGACGTTGATGCGGGGGTTGGAGAGGGTCTTCACGTCCCCCTGGGTCTTGAGGGCGGTGAGGAGCGCCTTGATCTCCCCCTTGGAGCCGCTGGTGATGGTGCCGATCCGGAAGTTGGGGGCGGCGCTGTTTAAGGAGCCGCTGAAGTCGGCGCTTGAGGCGACGGCGCCGAATCCTCCGCCCAGCTGGCCGTAGTTGTTGATGTTGGAGAGGAAGGACCAGTCGATCCCGTATTTGATCCCCGCATTGAGCTGCACCTCGATGACCCGCGCCTCAACCAGCACCTGACGGTTCAAGGCGGCCTTGAGCCGGTCCAGATACTCCTCGATCGTTGACAGGTTGCGCCGGGTGGCGGTGACCACGATGGTGCCGGTGAGGCGGTTGATCACCACGTTTTGCCTGACCCCCCGCTCCTCGCTGCGTGGCGGCTGGGGGCCGGCGGCTGCAGCGCCGGCAGCTGGGGCGGAATCCTGAGGGGCGAGGAGGAGCGCGCGGAGCGATTTCTCCAGCGATTCCCAGAAGTCGAAGGCCTTGCCGTCGTTTCTGACCGATTGGTTGATGCTCCCCTTGATATTGGCGGAGCCGGTGTTGCCGGATGAGCCGGAGCTGGTGGTGGCGTTGCCGGTATTGCCGGAGCCGGCTGCGGTGAGGCCGGCGGCGCTCCCCAGGATATCACCCCCCACATCCACCTGGTACCCCTGCACCAGGGCCGGGTGTCCCAGCTCGAAGACCTTGGTGCCGGTGGCCTGCACCGAGAGGATGTTGTTCTTGATCGTGTAGAAGTAATCGGCAGAGGTGAGGATGGTGGCCAGGGCGTCGTCGGCGGTGACCCGTTTAAGGGTAATGGTGATCGGCCGTTCCTGCCGGACCCCGTCGCCGATGATCAGGTTCAGTCCCGCGGCATCGGCGATCACCTGCAGGACGTCACCCAGGGCGGTATTACGGGCCTGGATGCTCACCAGGCGGGTGTGGGCCGGGGAGACGTCGTCACTGACCGGCTGGTAGGCCGGGGTGGTGAGGGGGGGGGGCGGGGTGGAGCGGCGCTGCATCTCCTGCAGGTTCTCCTTGACGAACGGTTCCCGGCTCGTCACGGGGGGGGCCAGGGGCTGGCTGGAGGCGTCACGGGGGGCCAGCGGCGGCTGGTTTGCGCAGCCGGCGACCAGGGAGAGCGCCACGAGGAACAGGGCGCAGCGTTTGCCGGTGGCGAGGTGTATCCTTACTGCAGGGCGATCCATAACGGCCCCTTTCTTCCGTGTAAAAGTACCCGATTGCGTTCTATCCGCGTTACCTGCCACTCCTGGTAGCGGTCCCCCACCTTTACCATGACCCCGTTGACGATGGCCAGATCCTTGCCGGCGTCGTGGAGGATAAAGGAGACCGTCGGAGGAGGCGTGGCCACCGGCAGGGGGAGGCCGGCCTTGGCCGAGGGGGCCGGTTGCGGCACGGCCGGCGCCGGGAGTCCCACCGGCGGGGCGAGGGTGACGGTCTGCCAACCCCGGCGGGGGATCAGCAGGGAGGTCGGGGTGAAGGCAGCCACAGTCTGTTCCGTTGCCTGCAGGCGGGGCGCGGCGTGGAATTGCCGGTAGACCAGCAGGGGGAGGAGGAGCGCCGTCAGGGCCCCGATGGCCAACAGGATGGTGGTCTGCTGACGCCCCATCGTTACGCTCCGCCCCCCACGGTGGGGAGCAGCACACGGCCGGAGAGGGCGATGCTGCTGTCCGTGGCGGTGGGGTTCAGGGTGATCTCGCGGAACTCGACAAAGGGGAACAGCTCGGTCTGCAGCTGCCCCATCCCGTTTACCAGTGCGCTGTAGCGGGCTGCGGGTACCTTCAGATTAAAGGAGATGGTCTTACGACCATTCCCGGTTTCGACCCCGGTAATGGTCATCTCGCTGGGCTGCAGCAGGGCTTTGATCTGGTCCAGACGGGTATAGAGCAGCAGATCGGGGGAACGCCGGTCCAGCGTTCCCGGGAGCCCCTGGCGGAAGGCGGTCACCTCCCGCTGGAGGTTCGCGGTCTCGGCCGCCATCAGCGGCAGGTTGGTCAGTATCCTGCCGTGGAGTGCCGCAAGGCGGCGTTGTGCCTGTTCCTTGCGCAGCAGCAGGGCCAGGGCCGTCCCCAGCAGGGCCACGCACAGGAGCAGTGCGGTCAGCCGGAGCAGCAGGGAGCGGTTTCTGTTCTCCAGGGGGGCTATCATGGCGTGGCCGTGGCCTCGATGGTGAAGGTCTGGCTCTTCGGGTCCAGATGGCTGGCGGTGGGGGTGACCCCTCTGCAGCGCCGCAGCGCCGCGGATACCGCCTCAAACTGTTCCTCGGCAGCGGCAAAGCCGGGGGCGGCCACGCTGCCGGCCAGGTGCAGGGTGATCCCCCCCTGGCCATGTCTGACGGTCAACGACTGCAGGCGGGCCGGGGGGGCGCTGAGTCCGTTTAACGCCACCAGCGTGGCCGGGATGTCGGGGCCGGTCACCAGGGTGCTGACGGCGCTGATGAGGGGCTGGACCCGGTCCCGCTGGGCAAGGGCCTGCTGGTGGGCCTGGACGATGGCGGAGAGGTTTTTTTCCCTGAGGCGGAGGGTGTCGATCTCCCGCTCCGTCCGCTGCAGCGATACCGCCTCAAGGAGCACGAGCAGCAGGAGGAGGGCGGAGAAGGCTGCGGCGATCCGGCAGCTGCGCTGGAGGAATAGCTGCTGGAGCTGTGCGGTGCGATAGCGCTCGGGGAGCAGGTCTGCGGTGGCCGGCATCGGCCAGGCGGCCAGCAGAAATGGCGCCTGATAATCGGTCATGAGGGTGGCGTGCTTCCCCCCCTGGAACTGCGGCGGCAGGGAGAGCGGCTCCAGGCGCGGCGGCGGGGCCGAGTCGTCAAGGGGCTGGGAGGGGTTCAGGACCAGCACCCGGTTCGGCCGGACCCGCAGCGACTGGAAGCAGTAGTCCAGGGTCATGGCTACGTTCTGCCGGTCAAAGGCATCCCAGCCCCGTTCGCTGGAGGAGATGGCCCGGCTGAAGGTGACGGCCCCCCCCTCCAACAGGAACAGCAGCTTGCTTGAGCCGCTGTCGTGGACGCAGAGCAGCGGTTCGTCGGTGGCCTCCACCGTTTTGACCAGGGTTGCCAGGGCCACCGGGGCGGCCACCAGCTGCCTGATGCGCTTCCGGTGGCGGATGAACGGTTCCAGCAGCGGTTCGAGGCTCCGGTGGGGCACCAGACAGCAGGCGATCCTGCGGACCGTGCGCCCTTCGAGGGGGGTGTCCCCCAGGACATGCCAGCCGCAGGAGAAGGGGAGCAGTTCGGGGTGGAGGCGAGCCGTCTCGGCGCGGATCAGGGGGGCCTCGAGTTTCGGCCCCACCGGCGGGATGGTGATGGTCTCAAACAGGGCATCAACGGGGTTTGCCGCCACCAGGTACCCGTCAGCACGGTCAAGTGCCAGGAAGGGGTCCAGTTCGTCAGCCGTCAGGGAGAGGGTCCGCTCAACCGTAAAACCGGTGCCGGTACGTCGTCCTGTGACGACCCGGACCCCATCGGCATCGAAACTTACGGCCGTGATCTGTGGCATCCCCACCCCGATTGGCTGACAGTACGTAATAAGCTGTCTACTTACCGTAAAAAAAACCTGCTGTCCAGATGAAATGGGGGTTTGCGGGGTGTTGACCCGTGCCGTGAAACGACAGACGGGCGGGGAATCGCTCCCCCGCCCGTCTGCAACTGACCGTGCAACCGATGGACGCCGGTTAGTAATCCATGCCGCCCATACCACCCATGCCGCCCGGCATCGGGGGCATCGGGGCTTCCTTCTTGGGTTTCTCGGCGATCATGCACTCGGTGGTCAGCATCAGGCCGGCCACGGAGGAGGCGTTTTGCAGGGCGCAGCGGGAGACCTTGGTCGGGTCGATGATGCCGGCATCCAGCATGTCGACGTAGACGTCATCGGCGGCGTTGTAGCCGTAGGCGTCCTTGCCGCGACGGACCTTGTCCACCACGATGGAGGCGTCGATGCCGGCGTTGTCGGCGATCTGACGGATCGGAGCCTCCAGGGCGCTCTTGATGATGGTGACGCCGAACTGCTGCTCGGCGCTCAGCTTGACCTTGTCCAGGGCCTTGAGGGCGCGGATGTAGGCCACGCCGCCGCCAGGGACGATCCCTTCGTCAACCGCGGCGCGGGTGGCGTGCAGGGCGTCTTCCACCCGGGCCTTCTTCTCTTTCATCTCGGTCTCGGTGGCAGCACCGACCTTGATTACGGCTACGCCGCCCACCAGCTTGGCCAGGCGCTCCTGCAGCTTCTCGCGGTCGTAGTCGGAGGTGGTTTCCTCGATCTGGGCGCGGATCTGCTTGACGCGGCCCTGGATGTCGGCCTCGGCGCCATCGCCGTCGATGATGGTGGTGTTGTCCTTGTCCACCACAATCCGCTTGGCGCGGCCCAGCATATCGATGGTGGTGTTCTCCAGTTTGAAGCCCATCTCTTCAGAGATCACCTTGCCGCCGGTCAGGATGGCGATATCTTCCAGCATCGCCTTGCGGCGGTCACCGAAGCCGGGGGCCTTGACGGCGCAGACGTTCAGCACGCCGCGCAGCTTGTTGACCACCAGGGTGGCCAGGGCTTCGCCTTCGATATCTTCAGCGATGATCATCAGCGGGCGGCCGGACTTGGCGGTCTGCTCCAGCACCGGCAGCATGTCCTTCATGTTGGAGATCTTCTTGTCGTAGATCAGGATGGTGGCGTTTTCAAGGGTGGCTTCCATCCGCTCGGGATCGGAGACGAAGTAGGGAGAAAGGTAGCCGCGGTCGAACTGCATCCCTTCCACGGTCTCCAGGCTGGTCTCCATCGCCTTGGCTTCCTCGACGGTGATGACGCCTTCCTTGCCGACCTTCTCCATCGCCTCGGCGATGATGTCGCCGATGGTCTTGTCGTTGTTGGCGGAGATGGTGCCGACCTGGGCGATCTCCTTGTGGTCCTTGATCGGTTTGGAGATCTGTTGCAGCTCGGAGACGATCACCTCAACGGCCTTGTCGATGCCGCGCTTCAGCTCCATCGGGTTGTGGCCGGCGGCCACCAGTTTGGCCCCCTGACGGTAGATGGCCTGGGCCAGCACGGTGGCGGTGGTGGTGCCGTCACCGGCCACGTCGGAGGTCTTGCTGGCGACTTCCTTCACCAGCTGGGCGCCCATATTCTCGAACTTGTTCTCCAGTTCGACCTCTTTGGCCACGGAGACGCCATCCTTGGTGATCAGCGGCGAACCGAAGGACTTCTCGATGATGACGTTGCGGCCCTTGGGGCCCAGGGTGACCTTGACGGCGTCGGCCAGGGCGTTGACGCCCTTCAGGATGGCGTTGCGGCCTTCCTCGTTAAAGCGGATTTCTTTTGCGGACATGCTCTATTTCCTCCGTGTTATGTCGTTATTAAATGTTGGCTTGGCTTGGGAGTGAGGATTTTTTTGGTCTGGGTGCGGCATGCAAATGACTGCGCGGAGGCGTACTGTGCGGGTACGTCGCACAAGCAGCCATGCTGCATGACGTGCTCAGGCCGAAAAAAAACCACTCCTGCTATTCAACGACGGCCAGGATGTCGTCTTCACGCATCATCAGCAGCTCTTCGCCATCCACCTTGATCTCGGTGCCGGCGTACTTGCCGAACAGGACGGTATCGCCCACCTTGACATCCAGCTTGAGGGTCTTGCCGTCTTCGGTTTTTTTGCCGTTGCCGGCGGCCACAATGGTGCCCTTCTGGGGTTTCTCCTTGGCGGTGTCCGGGATGTACAGGCCACCTGCGGTCTTTTCCTCGCCATCGAGACGTTTGACGATGAGGCGGTCATGGAGGGGTCTCAGTTTCATACGGTGTTTCTCCTTTCCTATTGGGTGGTGTGTGGTTTTATACGAGTCTGCTAGCACTCACTGCCGATGAGTGCTAACACCGACCGAATATAACGAGCAGGTCCGTAAAAATCAAGGGGGAAGCGCAAGAAAAATTTGCTATAGTCAGCGGAATTTCGCCCGGAGCCTCCCTATGGAACAACCCCCCCTCTTCCCCGCCTCCCCGACCGACGACCCTGTGAGCCGCCGTCTGCTGCAGCTGCGCCGTCAGCTGGCCTATCACAACCGTTGTTACTACGAGCTGGACCGGCCGGAGATCAGTGACGCCGAATACGATGCCCTGTTCCGCGAGTTGCAGGCCTTGGAACGGCAACGCCCGGACCTGTTGACCCCCGATTCCCCTACGCAGCGGGTGGGGGGGCAGCCGCTGGAGCGCTTTTTACAGGTGCGGCACAGTCTGCCGATGCTCTCGCTGGAGAATGCCCTGGAGGAGGGGGCGATTCTTGAGTTTGAGCAGCGCACTCGTACCTTTCTTGCCCTTCCGGAGCGTCACGTCATCACCTATCAATGCGAGCCGAAGATGGATGGCCTGGCGGTGGAGTTGATCTACCGCGATGGCCTGCTGGTGCAGGCCGCTACCCGCGGCGACGGTGAGGTGGGGGAAGAGGTGACCGCCAACCTCCGCACGGTTCGCAATGTGCCGTTGCGTCTGCAGGGCGACGGCGTTCCAGCGCTCCTGGAGGTGCGGGGCGAGGTCTATCTGCCCCTGGCCGCCTTTCAGCGTCTGAATGCCCAGCGGGAGGAGGAGGGGGAACCGGCCTTTGCCAACCCGCGTAATGCCGCAGCCGGTTCCATCCGGCAACTTGACCCGCGGGTGGCTGCTCGCCGCCCCCTGGCCATGGTCTGCTATGGTGTCGGCCTGCTTGAAGGGGCGCCGATGCAGGCAACCAGCCAGAGCGAGCTCATGGCCCAACTCGCCGCCTGGGGGTTGCCGGTCAGCGACCGGCAGCGTCGGGTGGCGGGAATCGAACAGGCGCGGCAGTACTACCGCGACCTGCTGGCGGAGCGGGATGGCTTGCCGTACGAGATCGACGGGGCGGTGCTGAAGGTGGATGACCTGCGGCTGCAGCGGGAGCTGGGGGAAAAGAGCCGTTCGCCCCGTTGGGCGGTGGCCTGCAAGTTCCCCCCCCGTCAGACCGAAACGGTGTTGGAGGATATCCTGCTCTCCGTGGGCCGTACCGGAGTGATCACCCCGGTGGCGGTGCTGGCGCCGGTGGAGCTTGCCGGGGTGACGGTCTCCCGCGCCACCCTGCACAACTGGGATGAGATCGACCGCAAGGATGTGCGGATCGGCGACCGGGTGCTGGTGGAACGGGCCGGTGACGTCATTCCGGCCGTGGTGAAGGTGCTGACGGAACGGCGCAGCGGAGGTGAACGGCCGGCGCCGCCGCCATCGTATTGTCCGGCCTGTGGCGCCCCCACGGCAAGGCTGGCCGGAGAGGTGGCGCTGCGTTGCCTGGGGGGGCTGGCCTGCCCTCCCCAGCTGACCCGGGCGATCATCCACTTCGCCTCCCGCGACGCCATGGATATCGAAGGCCTGGGCAGCAAGTATATTGAACAGCTGTTGAGCCTGGGGCTGGTGAAGGACCTGGCCGATCTCTACCGGCTCACCGGAGACGATTTCGGGCAGTTCGAGCGGATGGGGGAGAAGCTTGCCGCCAATCTCCTGAACGCCATCAGCGCCAGTAAAGAACGGGACCTGGGACGGTTCATCTTCGCCCTGGGGATACGCCATGTGGGTGGGCGCACCGCCAGGATTCTGGCGGAGCGGTTCGGCAGTATCGACCAGCTGCAGCAGGCCACGGTGGAGGCGTTGACCAGTATCCGCGACGTGGGACCCACGGTGGCGGCCAGTATCGTCGCCTTCTTCGCTAATCCGGTCAACCAGGCCGTGGTACGGCGTCTGCTGGAGGCCGGGGTCGCCCCTGCCGTGGAAGCGAAAAAGATCGGCGGCCGTTTGAGCGGCAAGACCTTCGTCTTTACCGGGACCTTGCAGCATGTTACGCGCGATGCAGCCAAGGCGCTGGTGGAGGGGGAGGGGGGCAACGTCACCGGTTCGGTCTCCAAAAAGACCGATTACCTGGTGGCGGGCAGCGAGGCGGGCAGCAAGCTGGACAAGGGCCGGACCCTGGGGGTGACGATCCTTTCCGAGGATGCGTTCTCCAGGTTGTTCGACCGGGGAGGGGTGTGATGGGCGAAGAGGAGACAGCGGCATGGGGGGATCGTACGGATGAAGGGGGGCTGCTCGCCGCCTGCCGGGTGCTGTTCGGCCCCGAGGTGTCGATCACCCCGCAGTTTCTCCGGTATCTGCAGCCGGAAGGGGCCCGGAACGCCTATCGGCAAAGGGTGCGCGAACATCACCCCGATCGCCATCCGCAGGCCGGCTACCTCCAGGTGCGGCAGCTGGAGGCGGCGTTTATCCAGACCGCCGATGCCTACCGGCAGCTGACCGCCTTTCTGACGCAGCGCCCCGTTATCCCGCCGGTCTCAGAGGGGCGGCCCCAGGCAGCCGGCTGCAACCCGGTAGATCCGGGACACCGACCGGCGGAGAGCGGCACCGAGCAGCGCAGGGGGGAGCTGTTCCACGAGGGGCCGGTGCCGGCGATCCCCCTGAAGATCGGCCGATACCTCTATTTCCGGGGGGTGGTCTCGTTGCAGGCGGTCATGCGGGCCCTCTGCTGGCAACGGGGAGAACGTCCCTCACTGGGGACGTTGGCCCGTTCCCGCGGGTGGCTGGACGATGGTGCGGTGCACCGGATCCTGCAGACGGCAGAGGTGGCGGGGCGTTTCGGTGAGCGGGCCGTCTCCCTGGGCCTGCTCACCCCCCAGCAGTGCCGGGAGCTGCTGGCGCATCAGCGCGCGGTACAACCACTGCTGGGCGGTTATTTTGTGGCCCACGATGGCCTGACCAGGCACGGTCTGACCCTGCTGGAACGGGAACGATGCTGCCATAACCAGGGCCTGCAGGGGGCAGACCGTTTCCCTCTCGACTAGATAACCCCGCACTCTTTGAGCTGGCGCACCAGGGTGGCGTGGTCGATCGGTTTCATCAGGTAGCCGTCGCAGAGATCGTGGTAGGAGGACATGATCACCTTCATCTCGTCCAGGGCGGTCACCATGATAATCACGGCCCGTTCCTTCCGGGGTATCTGCCGGCGTTCCTCCTCCTCACGGATCTTCTTCAGTACCTCCTGGCCGTCCATCTCGGGCATCATGATATCCAGACAAATCAACCGGTACGGGGCGTCCGCATCATAGGCGTCGAGAAAGGCCTCCCAGGTCTCCAGGCCGTTTGCCGCCCCATCGCAGTCGCCAAAGGGGGCCAGGTAGGCCAGCAGCAGTTTACGGCTGTAAAAGTCATCTTCGGCAATCAGGATCTTCATGGTGGTCCCTCCGGTTTGGGGTATGGGTATCTTCAGCATGCCTCAAGGGGCAGGGCACAGTAAAAGGTGCTGCCGGTCCCAGTCTGGTTGGGGCCCGCCCAGACCCCGCCGCCGTGCAGCTCTGCCAGCATCCTGGTGAGGGATAGGCCCAGGCCGGTCCCTTCGTGCTGCCGGGTGCGTGAGTTGTCCGACTGCTCAAACGGCTGGAAGATCCGGTGCAGATCTTCCGTCTTGATGCCGATGCCGGTGTCGCTGACCGTTATCAGAAGATAGGGGCCGTCCGTCAGCTCCTGGCGGTGAGGCGGCCGCTGCAGATCTGCACCGTCGATCGCTGCGGCTGACAGGGTCACCACCCCGCCGGCAGGGGTGAATTTTACCGCATTGGAGAGCAGGTTGAACAGTATCTGTTTCAGCTTCAACGGATCCACACGGATCCGTTGGGGCAGCTGTTCGCTGATCAGCTCCCGCAGTTCGATCCGCTGCCGTACGGCCCGTTCCGCGATGATGACCAGGCTCTTGTCCAACAACTCCCTGAACTCAACCTCGGTGCGGTGCAGCTCCATCTTGCCCGCCTCGATCTTCGACAGGTCGAGGATGTCGTTGATGAGCGCCAGCAGATGACGGCTGCTGTCCAGGACGTAGCCGAGGTACTCCTCCTGGCTTGCCGTGATCTCGCCGCAGCCCCGGAGCCGGATCAGATCGGTGAAGCCGATGATGGCGTTTAAGGGGGTGCGCAGCTCGTGACTCATGGTGGCCAGGAAGGCGCTCTTGGTGCGGCTTGAGGCCAGGGCGGCATCCTTGCTCAGGCGCAGCTCGGTGATATCCCGTACCGACTCAATGGCCCCGGTCACCGTGCCGTCACTTCCGTACAGCCTGGCCGCCTTCCACCAGAGGTAACGTCCTTTGGTCATGAGCAACCGGGAGGATTCGGCGGTGATGCTGCCCCCCTCGATGGTAAAATTGCTGTAATCGCCAAGGTAGGGCGCCAGCAGGGTCTCACTGGGGTTGAGGGCAAAGTCGATCAGCATCGGGCGGGGGCTGCCGTAAAACGGCACCGCGTACCGGTACTCCCCCGTGCCCACCATCTCCGCCGCCGGGATGCCGGTCAACTCCCGGCACGCCTTGTTCCAGGCGATCACCACGCCGTTGGCGTTGATCGCCCAGGTGGCATCGGGCAGAAAATCGAAGATGGCTGCCAGGCGCTGTTCACTCTTCAGGTGTGCCTCTTCGGCGGCCTTGAGCGAGGTGATGTCGCGGTTGCTGCCACGGGTGCCGAGAAATTGCCCCTCGTCATCGTAGATCGCCTTGCAGTTGTGGTGAATCCAGCGGATCGTGCCGTCGGGCAGCACGATCCTGAACTGCAGCACGCCGCGCCGGTGGTGTTCCTGGGAGTCGTGGCGATGGGCGGCGAAGAGGGGGCGGTCGTCGGGGTGGATGATCCGCAACAGCAGCGTCTGATCAGCTGCGAACTCCTGGGCGGTGTGGCCGGTTATCCGCAGGCACGACGGGGAGGTGTAGATGAAGGCCCCTTCGGGGCTGAGCCAGAACTCCCAGCCGTAGGTGTTGTCGGCGACGATCCGGTAGGTGCGGGCCGTCTCCTCCAGCTGGGCGGTCCGTTCCCGCACCTGTTCCTTCAGCTGTTCCCGGTAGGCCAGGTTCTCCGCCCGCAGCCGGCTCTTTTCCAGGACCCGCTGCAGTACGATGCTCAGCTCCTCAAGCTTGAGCACCGGCTTGGTGATGTAGTCCCAGGCCCCCAGGCGGATCGCCTCGATGACGTCGTGGAGGGTCCCCTGTCCCGAGACCACCACCAGGGGCAGCTCGGGGATGGCCTGGCTGAGCTGTCTGATCACGCCGAATCCGTCGAGTACCGGCATCCGAAGGTCGGTCAGGACCAGATCGACCGGTTCGTTCAGGCAGATGGCCACGCCTGTCGCCCCGTCCCCGGCCTCCAGGACGGCAAACCCCTCATCTTCGAGAAAATCCCGCAGACTCGCCCGCAGCGGGGCTTCATCATCAATGATCAGCACCTTGTCAGGCCCGGACATACCGTCCTCCCTCGTCACGCAGTGCGGCACTGCTACAGTGCCTCCAGGATCTGCCGCGGGATCTGTCCCAGGGGGAGCACCCGGTCGACGGCAGCCAGGTCAATGGCCCGTTTCGGCATCCCGAAGATGACGCAGGACGCCTCGTCCTGGGCAAGGGTCAGCGCGCCGTGCTCCCGCATCTCCTTAAGCCCTCTGGCGCCGTCCTCACCCATGCCGGTCAGGATGATCCCCAGGGCGTTTCTGCCGGCAAAGCGGGCCACGGAGTGGAAGAGGACATCCACGGCCGGTTTGACGTAGTTGACCGGCGGGCCGTCCGAGAGTTCCAGATAGTACAGGGCACCGTCGCGACGGATCGCCATATGGCGGCCACCGGGGGCGATAAAGGCGGTTCCCCGCAGAATTCTATCGCCATGTTCGGCCTCCTTGACGTTGATCCGCGCCATGCTGTTGAGGCGTTCCGCATATGATCGGGTAAAAACCGGCGGCATGTGCTGTACGATGACAATGCCGGGTACCGAGGAGGGGAGCTGGGTGATCACCTCGGTGATGGCCTGGGTACCGCCGGTGGAGGCGCCGATGGCGATCAGCTTGTCGGTGGTGGCCATCCGGGTGGTGTCCAGGGCCGAGGCCTTGGGCCCTGCCGGCTGCAGGGGGAGAGCTGCCCCCTCGGGACGTCCAGAGAAACGGATGCGCGCCTTGGCGGCTATCCTGACCTTGTCAATGATCTCCTGGGCCAGGGCCTCCACACCGTCGGCTATCCCGATGGCAGGCTTGGCGACGTAGTCGATGGCTCCCAGTTCCAGGGCCCTCAGGGTGGTGTCGCAGGCCTTCTGGGTCAGGGAACTCACCATGAGTACCGGAATCGGCCTGGTGCGCATCAGCTCTTCGAGGAAGGTCAGGCCGTCCATCCGGGGCATCTCGACATCCAGCGTAATCACGTCGGGTTGCAGGCTGTTCAGCTTCGCCTTGGCGAAGATCGGGTCCTGGGCGGTGCCGATCACCTCGATATCGCCGGCGCTGTTCAGTATCTCGCTCAGGACCGTCCTGATGACGGCGGAGTCGTCTACGATCAAAACCTTTATCGTGCTTCCCATGGCGGTCGCTCCCTTGGAGGTGGTGGCTACGGCGTGGCTTACCGTCTACGGAAGATGCGGTCGTCGATCTGCTCGAACAGGTCGCTGTCCGGCGTCAGTCCGGGCGTATCGAGCTGCAGACACCCCTGTGGCGCCAGGTGGTGGCGCAGCCGGCGCAGCACCAGCTGGCCGGTGGCGTTATCACAGGCCCGCAGACCGTCATGACAGCATATCAGATCGAACGGTCGTTGAAACGGATAATCGGGCAGGAGGAGCTGCAGGCGGCGAAACCGGATCGCCTCCTGCAACAGGGGTTTGACACGGATATGGCCGGCTGCGGCGCCGCTCCCCTTGAGAAAATAGCGGGCGCGCAGCGGTTCCGGCAGGTGGGGCGGCAGTTGCTCGACACCGTAGACGGCTGCTGCCGCCGTGGCCAGGGCCTTGCGGGAAGGGTCGGTGGCCAGGATGCGGACCCGCCAGCCGCCAAAGGGGCCGCCGGTGTCCCGCGGATACCGCTGCAGGGTCTCGGCAAGGCTGATGGCAAGGGTGTAGGCCGTCTCACCGGTGGTGCAGCCGGCGCTCCAGATCCGGAGTTCCCCGCTGGGGCGTTTGTGCATCGCCAGTGCGGGGAAGACGGTCTGTTCGAGGAACTCGGTCCGCTGCGCTTCCCTGAAAAAACCGGTGGTATGGGTGGAGCTGCACAGCAGGGGCTGCGCACCGGTCTCCGCCTGTTGGCAGTAGTCCTCGTAGCGCCTGCCCGACTCCTGATCGAAGCAGGTCACCCGCACCGACCCGCTGTCGGTCCGGAAGGCGATCCTGATGCCGCACTCGGCGCCGACGAAGTCGTGCACCACCGGGATGCCGTCTCGGGCCAGCAGTTCCCGGGCGATACGGACATTGGCCGCGCCAATGGTAAAGATATCTTCCAAGGATTTGAGGATGGAACCACCGCCGAAGATGCGGGCCTGCAGACGGCTCCGGTCGGCCCCCAGGGCGAGGACCTGGTCGATGAGACGTCGGATGGAGGTCATGCCGTACAGATTGGCCCGCTCCGGTTCCCCTCTCCCGCTCGGCACCAGGTAGTGGTTCAGACCGCCGATCCGCTGCCGGGGGTCCCAGAGACAGACCGCCACGCAGGAGCCGAGGATCGTCTCAAGGAGCGCCGGTTCCCTGGTCGCCACGATATCGCCGATATTCAGGCATATCCGTTTCATTGCTTCCGGTAGACGGTGATATGTACCGGCGTAAACAGCCTGTTCCCGAACATGGTCTCCGAGTGTCCCAGAAAGAGATGACCGTGGGGGGCCAGGTGCTGATGAAACCGGGCAAGGAGGTGTTGTTTCATCGCATCGTCGAAGTAGATCATGACGTTGCGGCAGAAGATCAGGTCAAAGCTCTTCTTGAACGGATAGCTCTGCTCCTTGAAGTTCAGCCTGCGGAACCGGACCAGCTGTTTGACCCCCGGGCGGACCAGATAGCGGCCGTCATCGGCCCGCTCAAAGTAGGTTGCGAGCAGGGGGTTGGCGAGATCTGCCTGGAGGGATTCGGCGTTGTAGCCCCCCTCCTGGGCTGCGGCGAGGACCTTGGTGGAGATGTCGGTGGCCAGGATCTTGATGTCCCACCCCCGGCAGGGGTCGTTCCGGTCGTAGCCGCCGGTGATGTTCTTGAGCTTCTCCAAAAGGGTGATGGCGATGCTGTATGGCTCTTCGCCGCTGGAGCAGCCGGCGCTCCAGATTCTGATCTCGCGGGTGGCTCGCTTCTGCTGCAGCAGGTGGGGCAGTAGGGTCTCCCGTAAAAAGTCGAAGTGGTGGTTTTCCCGGAAAAACTTGGTGGTGTTGGTGGTGATGCTGTTCAGCATCAGGATGAACTCGTTACGGTCCTCCCGGACCAGCTGGAGATACTCCTCGTACCGGGTAAGCCCCAGCATGCGGAGCCGCTTCTGGAACCGCGTCATCACCAGGGTCTTCTTCTGACCGGAAAGCTGGATCCCGGCCACATCGTAGATCAGACGGGCAAAGAGCTGGAACAGCTCGTCGCTCATGGCCGACTGATCGAGCAGGGGGGGAGGTTGCATACGACGCGGCGTTACGGGGAACCTGCGTCTGCGGCGGTCCCCTCGAGTGCTGCCGGAGCGGGCTGTTCGGCGAGCTGTTCAGCCACCGTCTGCTCTTCGGCGGTCAGCACCTTGTCGACATCCAGCAGCAGGATCAGCCCCTCGCCGGAGCGGGCCATGCCGGCGATGAAGTCCGACCGGATCCTGGCGCCGAAGTCGGGGGGGGGAGAAATGCTGGAGGCGGGGAGGTACATGATGTCGGAGACGGTGTCCACGATCAGCCCCATCACCCCGGCGGAAAATTCGGTGACGATGATGCAGGTATGCTTCCGGTACGCCCCGGCCCCCTCCATGGCGAACTTCTGCTTCAGGTCCACCACCGGGATGATGGTGCCCCGCAGGTTGATCACCCCCTTCAGGTGACCGGGGAGGTGGGGTACCTTGGTGACGGTGGTCAGTTCGATGATCTCCTGCACCTTGAGTGCGTCGAAGGCGTACAGTTCCGCGTTCAGCGAGAAGGTGACGTACTCCCCTCCCCCACTCCCGCCGCCGTCAGCCGGGCTGCTGCCGCTCCCTCCAAGTTCGAGGCCGTTCATAGAGGTTCCCCCCTGTGTCTGCTGTTGTTCGGGCATCGGGCTAAAACTCCGAGAAGTCGTCCTGATCGTTGCGGGATGCCGTCGGTTTTACCGGCAGGGCGGGCTGACGGCGAACAGGCGTCCCCGCGGCGGATCGTGGGGCCGTGGTCTCCCGCCGCCGGGCGTTGCGTTGCTGCGGCTCCTCCTCGACCTTGAAGAAGGAGACCACATCCAGCAGCGAACGGGCCTGGGCCGCCAGTTCCTCTGCTGCGGCCGAGGTCTCTTCCACCAGCGAGGCGTTGGCCTGGGTGGCCTGATCCACCTGTCCCATGGCGGTGTTGACCTGGTTGATGCCGGCCGACTGTTCCTGGGAGGCAGCGGCCACCTCATCCATCAGGTCGGTGACCTTCTTGATGCTGATGCCTATCTCGTTTAATTTCCTGCTCAGCTCCTGGGCCAGTTCAACCCCCTTGCCGGTCTTCTCGCTGCTGTCCTCGATCAGGCCGTTTATCTCCTTGGCCGATTGGGTGGTCCGCTGCGCCAGGCTGCGGATCTCCGCCGCCACCACGGCAAACCCCTTGCCGTGCTCACCGGCCCGGGCCGCCTCCACAGCGGCGTTTAAGGCCAGCAGATTGGTCTGGAAGGCGATCTCCTCGATCACATCGGAGATATTGGCGATCTTGCGGGAGGACTTGTTGATGTCATCCATGGCCTTGATGGTATCCTCCATCACGGCGCTGCCGCCATCGGCCAGACTCTTGCTGCTGCGGGCCAGATTGCTCGCCTCCCGGGAGTTTTCGGCCGTGCTCTTGATGGAAGCGGACATCTCCTCCATGGTGGCGGTGGTCTCCTCCACCGAGGCGGCCTGTTCGGTGATCTTTTGCGAAAAACTCTGGTTTGCCTCGGAGATCTGGTCTGCCGCCTGGGATACCTGGTGGGATGCCTCGATGGTCTGATTCACCACCCCCTTGATCCCGTTGATCATCTCGTGCATAGCCCCCAGCAGCTGGCCGGTCTCATCGCTGCTTTTTACCTCGATGGCAACGGTGAGGTCCCCCTCGGCGATCCGGTTACTGGCGTCCACCGCTTCCACCAGGGCCTGGCGAATCCTGCGGGCCACCACCCAGGAAAAGAGCAGAATCAGGGCCGCGCAAGCTACCAGGGAGATGATGATGCCGTAGCGTATCTTGTTCATCTCCTTGGTCACATCATCAACATAGATGCCGGTGCCGATGATCCATCCCCACGGCTTGTACAGCTGGACATAGGAGAGTTTGGGGGCTGGAGCGGTCTGACCGGGTTTGGGCCAGAGGTAGGAGACGGTCCCGGCCCCGCTGTCCCGCGCCACCTTGGTCATCTCGACGAACAGCGCCTTCCCCTTGGGATCCTTGATGTCGGCGCCGCTCTTCCCCTCCAGCTCAGGTTTGATCGGGTGCAGCACGATGGTCGCATCCTGATTGATGACGAAGAGATACTCACCATCGGCGTACCGTATCCCCCGCAACGCCTCTTTTGCGCGGGACTGGGCCTCATCCTGGGTGAACTCCCCCTTCTGGGCCCGGTCGTCCAGGTTTTTCACCAGGGTCTCGGCGATATCGGTGATATCGTGGAGGGTGGTCTCCTTCTCATGCATCAGTTTTTCGCCGATGAAGGGGATAAGTATCCCCATGCTGACGGCGCAGAGCAGGACGATGGTTACCACCGAGATGCTGATGATCTTGGTCAAAATCTTCCAGTTCTTAAACGATTTCAGTCCCATGTCGCTCCTCCTTGATATGCCGTCGCCGATTTTCTCACGCGCCGTTGGCCCGCTGCACGATCCCGGCAACGTCCAGCACCAGGGCGACGCGGCCGTCCCCCATGATGGTTCCCCCCGAGATCTCCTGCACCTTGGGGGTGGCGGA
>JAJYCS010000036.1 GCA_021778115.1 Deltaproteobacteria bacterium | reverse complement strand
GCTGGTCAGGTCCAGCTTCAGATCCACCATGGTGCTCTGCTGCTGCAGTAGCTCCTGCAGCAGCGGCTCCAGGGCAAACGGCTCCGCCGTGGGAAGCAGACCCTCGATCACCGCGGATGCAAGAAAGATTTGGTTGCGTCGGCTGCCCTTGTTCGCGAACAGCAGGTCAAAGGCGGTGGCGCTCAGCATGGTCTGGTAGGGGTGAGCGAGGGGGCTCTTGGCAATGTTCAGAAGGGTCAGTATACGGTAGCCGCTCGATACCTCACCCGGCTGTAGCGGCATCAGTTCAAGCTGTAACGTGCTGCTGTGCTGGCCACAATAGATGGTGTCGTTCCAGGTTGTTCCGCCATGCATGGCAGCACGCAGCAGCACCATATTGGCATCGCGGTTCACGCCGTAGAGGAGCAGAAACAGGTCGTCCAGACGGGGGGGCATCCCCTGACCGGAGGTAAGACCGGTGAGATTGATGGCGGCCCGGTTGCTATACACGAGCTGTTCACTGGGGCTGATCAGAAGTATCCCCCAGGGCAGGTTGTCCAGTAGTCGGGTAGTGCGGGTGGTTTCCAGAAGATCGGGAGCGGCCGCGCACCAGGCTGACAGCCGGCAGTGCAACCGTTCCAGCGTGGCAGACAGCTCCTGCAGATTGGATGGATCCGGAAGGTAGGCAGCGGCACCGGCGTGCAAGGCATCCTGCCACGCCTGGCTGTCGTCCGGTCCTCCCAGTAGTACTACCTGGACCCGGTAACCCGAGCGTTCAGTCAGCTGCCGGGTCAGGCTGCAGGCATGCTGATGGGTTGCCAGATCGATGCAGACCAGATCCGGCAGGTCGTCCTCAAACAGCATGAGCCCATCATCGACGTTGTCCGCAATTCTGCAGCTACGGCCTGCAGAGAGCAGGTATTCCCGTACTGCAGGAGCGGTCTGGTCTGTGTGGTCGTGAATCAGGAGCAGGGAAAGGTCTGCGAGGGTGTCTGTAACGTGGATAGCCATGATGACCGCCTGTGTTCTTAAAACAGCTCAATCGACGGAAGTCCGCCGGCAGGCTTGTCTGATATGCCCAGCGTATCGGCGTGGACCCGACGTTGATCATCCATCACGTAACGATCGAGTATCGATTCAACGTGGAACATCTGGTCGCGGATTGTTTCCACAGAATCGGTGCCGCTGCGTAATTTCTGCAGCAGGGTGTCCAGATGGCTCGAAAATTCGACCAGCACCTGACCAACCTGTTCCAGTTTCTGGCGGGTAATGTCCTGGAACTGGATGCTGCCAAGGGCCTCAATGACGATCTGGCTGATCTGCTGCCCTTTGCTTTCAAGCGTTTGCAGGGTGCTGTTGACCGTATTCTCGATCCGTCGGGCGCTTTCTTCCAGAGAGAGCAGTTGGGTATGCACCTGTCGAAAGTGGCTGCGTTCATTTTCCTCGGCAGCCACAGCCTGTTTGCTTGCAAATTCGTGATTAATCAACAGGGCCATATCTTTCATCCCCTGGCCGATCTGGTTGGCCGTCTTGTCAACCGTAGCGGACAGGCGCTGCACCTCATCGGCAACCACGGCAAAACCTCGTCCTGCCTCGCCGGCCCGGGCAGCTTCGATAGCGGCGTTAAGTGCCAGCAGATTGGTTTGGTCGCTGATGTCACGGATTTGTGAAACCAGCTCGGTCAATTTGTCCACGCTCCCTACAATCGACTGGATCCGCTGCCGTTCAACCTGGGTGGCACGCTCGCGGTCCTGGAGATGCAGTTCGATAGCGTTTATCAGCTCGCCGTTTTTTGCCAGCACCAGGTTGGATTCAGCAAGGGAGGAGGAGACGTCCGTACTGAACTGCTGCATCCCCCCCAACAGCTCCTCAGCCGCACGGTCCAGCTGTTGCAGCATCAGCACGATCTGTTCGGCAGCGCTGTTGGTCTGTTCAACCACATTATCCAGGTGGGAACGGTTCAGTTGGGATGTGGTGTCCAAAGCGGCATGCAGATCGGTCAAGAGTCCCACCACGGTATCGTGGTGGGCAGTGTGGCAACCGTGGGCCTCTTCACAGGTCGGGCGCAGCATCCTGGCCAGGGAATATCCCGGCAGCGCCGCCAGCAGCCAGCAGACGAGGCAGAGACCCCCCCCTGTTGCAGCCAAGGCCAGGGATGCGCCAGCGGTTGCAGGGGGTATGAAGAGGCGAAGAAGGCCAAACAGTATGCCACCGCCGCAAAGGAATGCGGCCGGGGCCCAAAACGTGCTGTTGCGGGCCAGGCGTAACCGAAAAGGGGGGTGCGGTGTGGTGGGTGACATCGAAGATTCCTTGTCCGGTTAGGGTATCAGCTTTTTCAGCACGTCCAGCAGATCTTCAGGTTTTACCGGCTTCACCAGCCAGCCGGTGGCACCGGCAGCCCGTGCGTCGGTTCGTTTCTGCTGCTGCGATTCGGTGGTCATGACCAGAATGGGCATAAAACGACAGGCAGGCAGTTTTTTGACCTCTTTGATCAGGGCGATGCCGTCCATGCCTGGCATGTTCAGGTCGGTAATCATCAGGTTCGGTTTCATCGTGAGCAGCAGTTTGAGGGCTGCATCGCCGCCGGTGGCGGTCTGGACCCCATAGCCTGCCTTTTCCAGAATTGCTTTGATGCTCATCAGCAGTGTGGTGGAATCATCCACCAGTAATACGGTTTTCATGGTTCTTCGTCTCCTCCGAAGGGTGAAGATGGCAGTAGAAAACGCCAGAACGGGTCATCAGGCACCGCTCTGAGCGGGATCTTGAACAATCTCAGGGTTTGCAGCGGGGCGGTGTGCAGATGCTCACAGGCTGAGAGATCGGCGGTCAAGTCCGGGTGCTGCTGCAGGGCCTCTAGCAGCTGATCGGTCTCCTCGATCGTTACGATCCCTTCACAAAGCAGCATCGGCGGGCTGCAGTCGGTATCAAGTCGCAGCGGCATATGCGATCACCTGGGGCAGATTGAGCAGCAGCATGATGGAACCATCTCCGAGGATGGTGCTGCCACTGTAAAAGCTGTTCTTGGCCAGTATCCCGGTCAGCGGCTTTACCACCGCATCAATGATATCACAGAAATGGTCAACCTTCAGGGCAACCACCTCACCGCGTACCCTGACCACGACGGCAGAAAAACTTTCGGTGAAGCAGGAGGAGGCTGAGGTTATGGCCAGTTGTCGTCCCAGGCTGTACAGCGGCACCAGATCGTCCCGCACCTTAAGCCCTGGGGCCGTGCCCAGGGTCGTAATGGCAGCGAGGGGCAGGTCACCCAAGGTTTCCAGCAGATCATTGGCAGGAATGCCAAAGGTGCAGCCGTTCTGTTTGATGGTCAGGATACGGGTGATGGCCATGGAAAGGGGAAGGGAAAGCCGAACGGTTGAGCCTGCCCCCAGTCTGCTGCTGACATGGACTGTGCCGTTGAAACTGGTGACCATGGTCTGTACCGCATCCATCCCGACGCCACGGCCCGAGAGGTCCGAGATCTGCTCTGCCGTGGAGAAGTTGGGGGCAAAGATCAGCTGGATAACGTCATCATCCGACATGGTTGCCAGGATATCGGCGGAAACCAGCCCTTTTTCTGCCGCCTTGCGCCGGATCCGGTCAGGATCGATCCCTTTGCCGTCATCACTGATTTCAACGACAATCGAACCGGCCTCCTGTTGGGCTGTCAGACGAATCGTCCCCTCGGGTGACTTGCCCGCCCCAGTCCGATCGTCCGGCAGTTCGATCCCATGATCAAGTGAGTTGCGCACCATATGGACCAGCGGCTCCGCAAGGGCTTCGATCACATCCTTGTCAGCCTTGGTTTCCTCTCCTTCCAGCACCAGATTGATCCGTTTCCCCAGCTTGTTGGAAAGATCCCGCACCAGCCGTGGAAAGCGTTCAAAGGCCTTGGCCACCGGCAGCATCCGCATCTCGAGGGCCATATCCTGCAGTGAGCCTACGATTTGGCTGATGGTGTCGGAACGATTTTCCAGTTCTGCGGCCAGTTGCGGTACCTGATAGAAGGTCTGCGCCCGTTGGCAGAGATAGGGAAGGGCGTTGCGGGCTACCAGCAGCTCCCCCACCAGGTCCATGAACTGGTTGACCAGGCGCTGGTCCACCCGGATGTAGGAGACACCCTGTGCTGTTTTTTTATGGTCTGCCTGAGCCGTTACGGGCTTCTGATCCTCCGCAGTGGCGCCTTCTGCCGCCGGTGCTGTCAAAACCTGTTGCGGTTCCAGGGCAAACTCTGCAGGGGGCGGAGGAGGAGCGCAGAGGTCTGAGGTGATCGGCAGCAGGCAGATCTGATCAGGTATATACTGGAAAATGGTCTGGATTTTCTCAACAGTAGCTGAAACTATGCCGCGAAATGCCACCTGGCAGGTAAACGGATCAAACTC
The DNA here is from genome assembly GCA_021778115.1 of Deltaproteobacteria bacterium. GTDB lineage: Bacteria > Desulfobacterota > Desulfuromonadia > Geobacterales > Pseudopelobacteraceae > Trichlorobacter. The sequence continues at coordinate 19,838 of JAJYCS010000036.1, read as the reverse complement.
GTCACAAGGGGGGTGCTGGTCCGGCAGCAGCATCTCAAGCAGGAGGGGTTCAGGCATCTGGCGCAACAGGTTGACCGGGTCGTCACCGAGGAAAAAACAGCTCTCCTCGGGCTGGTACCAGAAGGCAACTGGTAGCGTTTCCGGAGCAGGCGAGGCGAGCAGCAACTCGGGGGAGGAGGATAGGACCCACTCCCGCAGTACAGCGAGTCGTTCATCGGGTATTGCTTCAGCCTTGGGTGGCGTAACCGGCTCGGCGGTTGGGATAGAGGTCTGTAGCAGGGCTGCCAACCGTTCATGCAGGTGATGGCATTCCTGCTCAGCAGTGTCGGGCAGCGTCTCGTACTCCTCAATATGCTGTAGCCAGGCGCCTACCTGATCCAAAACCCCCAGCAGCTGATCAACGGTACCGGTATCCAGGGAGCGGGTACCGTTGCGGACCCCATCCATCAGGTCTTCTGCCAGATGGGTCAGGCGGGTGATCGGCGCAAACTCGGGGAAAATGCCGGAGGTGCCTTTGATGGTGTGAAAATTACGGAAAATACCATTGATCAGCTCGGCATCGTGGGTAGCCTGTTCAAGGGCCAGCAGGCCGCGCCCAGCCTCTTCGAGATAGTCCCGCGCTTCGGCGATGAACTGGAGGACAAGGGTATTCATGCCGTATGCACGAGGGGCTGCTGGAGCTGGAGGGGTTGGGTGCCACTCAGTGAGGCAGCGTAGATCTCTGCAAAGGCATCGGTATGTACACTGAACAGTTGCAGGATCAGCGGATCAAAATGGTGCGGCAGCGTACGTCCGTCACCGTTTAGGATGATGGAGCACGCTTGATTGTGGGACAGGGGCGGTTTATAGGGACGCTGCATCCGCAGGGCGTCATACACGTCCACCAGTGCAACAATGCGTGCCTCGATCGGTATCTGCTCGCCAGCAAGCCCGGCCGGGTAACCGCTGCCGTCCCAGCGTTCGTGATGAGAGAGGGCGATTTGTTCTGCCATCTGGAGAATAGCGGCTGATGAGCCCGTAAGGATGCGGCCGCCTATGGCCGGATGCTGGCGCATAACCGCGAGTTCCTCGAGGTTTAAGGGGCCAAGTTTGGACAATATCTGGTCAGGGATCCCTATCTTGCCGATATCATGCATCGGCGCCGCATAGTAGAGGGTGGTGCACAACTGGTCCGTCATCCCCAGCTCCTGACCAAGGAGCCGTGCGTAGTGTGAGATGCGGGAGATATGGTCTCCCGTGTCCTCATCCTTAAATGAAGAGGCCATAGCCAGGCGCTGGATGGTTTCAATGTACGATGCCCGAAGTTTCTCTGTTTGAAGGGAGACCTGTGCCAGCAGGCGGCTGTTGAATTCATGTAGTAGATCCTGATGTGCCTTTACCTTCAGCAGGTTGCGTACCCTCAGGAGCATCTCCGGACGGTCCAGCGGCTTGCTCAGAAAGTCGTTTGCACCCTCTTCAAGGACCTGCAGCTTGGTGGCCCGGTCGGCAAGGGCCGTAGCCACCATAACCGGCAGTTTTGCCGTGGCCTGATCATCGCGCATGGCGGCAAGAACCTGGAATCCGTTCATGTCCGGCATCATCAGGTCGAGAATGACCAGGTCGATTGGCTGCTGATGCACTATCGCCAGGGCCTGCTGGCCATTTGTGGCCGTTATGACCGTGTACCCGGCGTTCCCCAGGATCGCCTGATAGAGTTGGATATTCAGGCTTTCGTCATCAACGCATAATATGGTTGCGGTAGATTCGTTCATGGTCGTCAGTTTGTAGGTGGAAGCAGTTGTTCCAGCAGCGCCTTCAGAGATTCCGGTCGAACCGGCTTTGTCAGAAAGGCATCCATACCGGCCGCGATGCAGTGAGCCCGCTCCTGATCGGTATCGTTGCCGGTCAGTGCCACGATCGGAACCCGTTGATGATCGTCTTCAATCCTGCGTATGGCGGCGGTGCCTTGGTAACCGTCCATATCAGGCATCTGGCAGTCCATAAAGATCAGATCAAAGGGGGTCAGACAGAACAGCTCCACCGCCTCTTTGCCGTTTGCGGCAACACAGGCGGTAATCCCCAGCTTGTCCAGAAGCATCGCCATAACCCGCTGATTGAGCATATTGTCGTCGGCAACCAGGGCCCGCTTCCCGGCAAAATTCACGCGGGGGAGGAGGGCCTGCCCATGGGGCGTAGTGTTGCTCGCCTGCAGATCCTGGAGCAGCGCAGACAATCGTGCCTCACTGATGGGACGGGTGATGGTTGTCGTCACCCCCAGCTTTCTGAGCTGATCCCCATCGACGCCGGTGCCCGGCAGTACGGCCAGCAGACAGAGGGCAGCGGGGTACGCTGCAGTCAGGTGCTGGAGGGTTGCCAGCTCCTGTGCATTAGGGGTCTGCCAGACCATGATGAGCACAGGAGGGGTGGATTCATCAGATCCGGAGCAGGCGGTTGGTCCGGTGCTCGACGAGATGAGGCAGAGGGGATCATAGCCAAGCCTCGTAAGTGTTGCGGTCAGGCTTGCCCCTGCCTGTTCGTGAGGTACCACCGCCAGGGCCTTTCCGCGATGCCCGGTCAAAACGGTCTGGTCGTCATCTTCCTGATGCTGCCGGGGCAGGGGAAGGGTGAACCAGAAGGTTGAGCCTGCCTTGTCATGGCTGGTAAAGCCGATCTCCCCCCCCATCAAGATAACCAGTTTTTTGCTGATTGCAAGACCCAATCCGGTGCCGGGGGGACGATCGGGACCGGAGGTTGCCTGGTAAAACTGTTCAAACAGTCGGCCTTGCAGGTGCTGAGGTATTCCGCAACCGTTGTCGGTTACCTCAAACCGGTAGCTGTAACCGTGCCCGGGTGTTTCCCGGCACTGTACCGTAATCTGCACCAGGCCGTTGCGGGTGAATTTGACGGCGTTCCCGGCCAGATTCAGGAGCACCTGGCGGAATTTGCCGATATCACCCCGAACATGATGGGGTACCTGGGGCGGGAACTGCACAATCAGCTCCGTCTGCTGTGCAGCGGCTTGGTTTGCCAGCAGGTCGGCCACATCATCAATTGCCTTGCGCAGGGAGAACGGCACCGGCTCCAGGGTGACCTTGCCCGCTTCAATCCTCGAAAAGTCCAAAATATCGTTAATCAGTGCCAGCAGCAGTGAACCTGCCTCGTTGATGGTCTGCACATATTCACGCTGGGTATGGGTGAGCGGCGCGTCCAAAAGCAGACTGGCCATTCCCAGGATACCGTTCATCGGGGTGCGGAACTCGTGGCTCACCGCAGCCAGAAATTCACTCTTGGCCCGGCTGGCCGCCTCGGCCTCATCCTTGGCGGCGATCAGCTCCCTGGCGGCCCGGTGCAGGGCCGTCAGGTTGGCAACCCTGGCCATCAGCTCGGTACGGTCGATCGGTTTGGTCAGGAGGTCGGTACCGCCCGATTCAATGCTCCTGATGCGGGCATCCCGGTCCGCCAGCGCCGTTACCACCAGGATAGGCAGCATGGCGTATCGTGCCTCCTGCCGTATCTGTCGCAGGACTTCGAATCCGTCCATTTCCGGCATCATAAGGTCAAGGATGAGCAGATCAGGATCGCTCTGTTGCAGCAGTTCGAGGGCCTGAAGACCGTTACGAGCCTCCAGGAGTTCGTAGCGGTTGCCCAGTATGGCCCGGTACAGCTGCAGGTTGAGCAGTTCATCATCAACGCAGAGGATGCGTGGAAGTACGGTCATCGCCATCTCGATTTCTTGCCGGTCATCCGAGTCAGGTGTCACCGTCGAACAGCCGGACAGGCGTTTTAGTTCCTCTGCCAGCATAGCAGCGTCGATCGGTTTGGCAATATTACGCTTCGTCAAAGGTGGCGCTACAGCCTTCCATCTGTGGCACCATTGGCAGAATAACCCGAAAACTGCTGCCTACGCCGTAGGTGCTTGATACCTCAATCCTGCCGCCATGCAGCTCCACAAGACGTTTTGACAGTGCCAGCCCCAGTCCGGTGCCATCCCGGTTGCGGGTCATGGTGGGCTGGATCTGGGAGAACTCCTGAAACAGTTTGGGCAGATCCTCTTCTCTGATCCCTATGCCGGTGTCGTTGACCTCAATCATGCAGACCGCAGGGTGCTGATCGGCAACCAGTCTGGTGATTACCGTGACCGTGCCACCCGGATCGGTGAATTTGAGGGCGTTGGAAAGCAGGTTAATCACCACCTGACGCAGTTTGACCTCATCGCCGGTCAGGCTCAAGCCGGGCGGGTGACGCGGGATAAGCTCCAGATTGATGACGCGGCGCACTGCCTGTTCCACGAACATGGCCTGCAGCTGCCGCAGCAGTTCGTCCAGACTGAACGGCTGCAGTTCCAGCTTCAGTTTGCCGGCCTCGATCCGGGAGAGATCGAGAATCTCGCTGATAATCTGCAGCAGATGGCGGGCACTCATCAGGACGTTTGCCAGATATTCATGCTGCTGTTCGGTCACCGGACCGGTCAGGCCGTCATGGATCAGCTCGCTGAAGCCGATAATGGAGTTGAGCGGGGTACGCAGTTCGTGGCTCATGCTGGACAGAAAATTGGATTTGGCCAGGCTTGCCGCTTCTGCGGCGTGGCGGGCCAGCAGCAGTTCAGATTCATAGCGCTTACGATCAGTTATATCGTGTATGAAGGCAAAGGAGAGAATCGGCGTGCCGGTCTCATCCCGCAGTGTGGAGGCGCTGAAGTGCACCGGCAGGCGTCTTTTGTCCTTCGTGAGTAAATCAATATCATAGCTGCGGTGATCGGTGATCGGAATCTGGGCGCTTTGTAGCCGCCCTAGTTCCTGATGTTCCGGACAGATGCAGTCCATTATCCCTAGCTCCATCAGTTCAGCACGTGAGTACCCCAGCATGGTGCAGATTGACTGGTTCACCATCAGATTGCGCAATGTCCAGGGGTTGACGGCAATAAAGCCGTCGGCGGTGGTCTCGATAAGGGTGCGGAGCTGTTCTTCGCTCCGTCGCAGTTCATCCTCCATCCGGTGGCGCTCGGTCATGTCAAAGCAGTAGCCGATAAAGCCGGCGGTTTCGCCGCTGGCGGAGGTGTAGGGATGGCCGATATTGGTGATCCAGCGGTAGTCACCCGCGGCATTTTGGTAGCGGTATTCCATGCTGAACGGAGAGTAGGTGGTGAGCGCATGTTCCCACACCGCGGCATACCCATTCCGGTCATCAGGATGTACCGGATTATGCCACGATTGCTGCAGTTCTTTTGCGAGGCTGTTGCCGGTAAACTGCAGCCAGGTCTTGTTCGCCCAGGTCAGCCAGGTTGTCGTGCCATTTGTATCGGCCCGCCAGATCATGACCGGGGCATCCTGGAGGATCTGGCGGTAATGATAATTGGCCTGCTCCAGCTGTTGCTCATACTGTATCCGCAGCTCGATGTCCCGGGACTGCTGGTGGTTGTGCAGGGCGATGGTGGAGAGCTGTTCGGCAACCTGTGCAACAAAATGGCAGATAGTGCGGAAATGCCCCTTGTCCATGCGGGGGATCTCCTGCAAGGCCAGACGGAACTGTTCCCGGTCGGCCCCGATCTGGTCAGTATAGGCCAGTATCTGTTCAGGATCGATCTCCTCGTCGATCACTTGACCTACCACCCAGTTGGCGATCCGCCGGTTGCCGATAAAGATGCTGGTTCCGCCATCCAGTAGACCGGCGCTGTGGCATTGGGCCACAAACGATCTACCCGGTTCCGGGACACCGAAGGAGGCGTTTGACGCCCTGCAGCGCCGCTGACCTTCTCCGTTCCGCCGGATGATATCCTTGCAGAGGGTGCAGAAATTGCTGGGGCCGGTGATCGGCTTCCCCTCCAGATCGGTGATGATGCAGGACACCCCCAGGGCCTCCGCCATGCTGTCCTGCAGCCGCTGAATGGCGGCCAGATCGAACAGGTCTGCAAAGGTAAGGCTGGCGTTCTCCGTATCCGGCTGAGTCAGCAGGTGCAATCGCCGTTCCAGCTGCAGATGGAGCTCCTGGGCCCGTGCCTCGGCCTGTTTCCGTGTGGTGATATCCTCAATGACGGCGACAAAGTAGGAGGGTGAACGGTCAGGATTCCTGACCAGGGAGACCTGCAGATTGACCCAGACGATGGTGCCGTTCTTGTGTCGGTACCGTTTTTCCAGCGTATAGCCCTGTTTGTACTCCTCTTCCAGCAGGTGGTGGGCCTGATTGACGACGTCCAGCAGGTCCTCCGGCAGGGTGAGGTCCATAAGATTCATCCCCAGCAGCTCCTGTTCCTGGTAGCCGGTGATGGTGCAAAAGGCCGGGTTGACCCTGAGAAAGGTGCCGTCAACTGCGTTCTGCACCATGCCGGTCAGCGCCTGGTCAAAGATGGCCTTGAACAGGGTCTCGCTCTGTGTAGAGGCACGTTCGGCAAGGATTTTTGAGGTGATATCCTGGTGGCTTATCACCGCCAGCGTCTGCCCCTGGTGGTCAAAGCGGGTGATGCGGCAGACGAACCACCGCTCTTCAGTGGGGGAGTGGCAGCTGTACTCCTGCAGATATTCGGGGATTTCATGGTTCAGCACCGCCAACAACCCGGAGCGGAACAGCCCGGCGCTTGCACAACCATCGTCGGAGGATGCAGCACAGAGCTGCAGATAGTTGTGCCTGCAGAGGTCGTCACCGTTGTGCTGGTTCGCAACATGCTGCCAGGCCCTGTTGGTCAGCAGGATGCGGTCGGTGCGGTCCACCACGCAGACAGGTGTGGTCAGGGCATCAAAGAGCCCTTGTAAAAACTCCACCGAGAACGTGGTCCGGTCACCTTGCATGCAGTACTCCTCCGTCTTGCGCCCGTTTCACCCCATATCGGCAAACAGTCTGTTACTTGAGCACCCGCTTCATTTCAAGCAGCAGCTCACCCAGCAGTACCGGCTTGGTCACGTATCCGTCCATGCCAGCACCCAGGGCCCGTTCCCGGTCACGGGCCATGGCATGGGCCGAAAGGCCCACAATCGGTATATGCCCCCCCTGTTCATCTTCAATCCCGCGGATCAGGCGGGTGGTCTCGGCGCCGTCCATCTCCGGCATCTCCAGGTCCAGCAGAATCAGGTCGATCCCCCCTGCTTTCCAGCGGGTCAGGGCCTCTTCGCCGGAAGATGCCTCGACGGCTGCGTGTCCGGACTTCTCCACCAGCTTGCCGGTCAGCTGGCGGTTCAGATCGTTATCGTCCACCACCAGGATAGTCAGCTGATCGCCGTGCCACCCCTTGGGCAGGATCTGGGCAGGACGCTTGGGGAGAAGCTCCTGTGAGCAGGCCGCCAGGGGCAGGTCCAGGGTGAAGCAGCTGCCACTGCCGGGACTGCTGGTGACGGAAAGGACGCCGTCCATCAATGTAGCAAGTGATTTGCAGATTGCAAGTCCCAACCCGGTGCCGCCATAGCGGCGGGTCATGGAGCCGTCGGCCTGGATAAACGGCTCAAAGACCGCCTCCAGTTTTTCTGGTGCTATGCCGCAGCCGGTGTCGATCACGCGGAAACGTACCCAGTGTTTGCCATCGTTCCGTTCTAGGTGGGCTGCCTCCAGGGTGACACTGCCTGAGCTGGTGAACTTGATGGCGTTCTGCAGCAGATTCATCAGCACCTGCTTGATCTTGACCGGGTCGCCTTCTATGGCATGGGTGAGGTCGGGGGCCAGTTGCTTGACGAACGAAAGCCTCTTTTCCTGTGCCAGGGGCCTGCAGATCCGGACGATGCCGTCCAGCAGTTGATCCAGCCTGAAGCAGCATCTATCGACCTGCATGGCGCCGGCCTCGATCTTGGAGATATCCAGGATATCACCGATGATGTTGAGGAGATTTTCTGCCGCATAGGACATCAGGTTGAGATATTCCTTCTGTTCATCGGTCAGCGAGGTGGTTTCAAGTAATTGCAGGAACCCGATCACCCCGTTCATCGGTGTGCGGATCTCGTGGCTCATGGTGGCCAGGAACTGGCTCTTGGTGCGGTTGGCCAGATCCGCCTCCTCCTTGGCCTCCTGTAGCTGCTGCATGGCCAAGGTGCGTTGCTGCACTTCTTCCTGGAGGGCGGTGGTTCTCTCCTTGACTTTTTGTTCCAGTTCTTCGTTCATCTGTGACAGGCGCTGTTCGACCTCCTTGAGGTCGGTGATATCGGTAAAGGTGAGGATGACCCCTTCCACCCGGTTCTGTTCGATGTAAAACGGCACTGCGCGGTAGAGCAGCCAGTGGTTGTCCGGCAGCTGTTTTTCCCGTTCGATCTGGCTTGCGCCGTTGAGGATCGAGGTCAGGTCGGTTATAAGCTCGGTCTGTTCCGCAAGGGCGTAGCTGATATGGTCCACCGGCCGCCCCAGGTCCTGGGGGAGCAGGCGAAAGATCTGCTGCATCGGCGGGTTGAACTTCCTGATCCGCAGTTCGCGGTCAAGGTAGATGACACCGGTTGACAGGCTGTTCAGCAGGCTTTCGTGGTCCAGATTCAACTGGCGCAGTTCGCTGTTTTTCCTTTCAAACTCGGCATTGACGGTGTACAGCTCCTCGTTGATGGAGTGTAGCTCTTCGTTGGTGCTCTGGAGTTCCTCGTTTGCGGCCAAAAGCTCTTCATTGGTGGCCTGCAGTTCCTCGTTGCTGGTCTGCAACTCCTCAATGGTGGCCTGCAGGGTTTCGCGGTTGGTCTGCAGTTCCGCCTCCAAGTCGTTTATGTACTGCCGGTACTGCTGTTCGGCATCAAATTCCCGGTCTTCTCCGGTCAGGGTGGGGAGCGGTTCGGTATGGCGAATCCGCAGGAACTGGATATGGTAATGCAGGGAGCGGCTCTTTTCGTCGTAAATAGGGTCAATCTGCAGATCCAGCAGCGTTTCTTCCCCTTGAAGCGCGGTGCGGATATTTTTGGTGATAATCGGCTCACGTACCTTGGCGGCACGTTGCAGGGCCGTGCTGACTGCAATATGCAGGGCATCGTCAACCATCTGCAGGGTGTCCTGCTCGATCCGTCCGATCTTCGGCTTCAAAAAGGAAGAGACATCGCCAAAGTAGTGCAGGATATGATGGTCATCATCAACAAGCACGCCTGGCGGTAGGTTGTTGAGCAGGATATGGTCATAGTCGTGAAGAATCTGGCGGTTCATGGAGATGCTCTTGCTGGTGCCCTGCTGCACCTGCGGCAGCGAGGTGCCTGACCTGAGTTGGCGTGAGGAGCCGAAATCCAGGGCAAGTCGCAGATCCCTCTGTTTGCGGTAGAGCTTGGCATGGTTGTCGATGGTTTCAAATTCGGCGCTGTAGATCCCAAGCCCCTCACTGCTGCCTAAAAACAGGATGCCGTCCAGCTTCAGGCCGTAATGAAACAGGGAGATGGCCCGTTCCTGCTCTTCGGGCAGCAGATAGATCAGCAGGTTCCGGCAGCTTATCAGGTCCATCTTGGTGAAGGGGGGATCGCTGGTCAGGTTGTGGGGTGCAAAGACCACCATCCTGCGGAGCTCGGGGGATATCCGGTATAAACCGTTCGGCTCATGTTTGAAGTGCCGCTCGATACGATCGTTTGAAAGGTTTCCCAGCCGCTGGAGGTCATACAGTCCGGTTGAGGCGTATTCAAGGGAGCTGCGGTGCACATCGGTGGCAAAGACGGTAATCCGGTTACGGAGCGACAGCTCTTCGCATTTTTCTTTCAGCAGGATCGCCAGTGAGTAGGGCTCTTCGCCGGTGGCGCAGCCGGCAGACCATATCCGTAGTTCTTCCTGGGGATCGAGCTTGCTGAGGATTTCAGGAATCACCCGCTGTTCCAGCACCTTGAACATCTCAGGGTCCCGGAAGAATTCGGTGACCCCGATCAGCAGGTCATGATACAGATGATCCTGTTCTGCCGCATCGCCGGATAGCAACACGGTGTAATCAGCCAGGACGGGGGTCTGGCGCATCTCCATCCGTCGTCTGATCCGGCGTACGACGGTGGCCCCCTTGTATTTGGAGAAGTCCAGGCCGTAGCTCCGTCGCAGGATACTGAAGATTTCGCTGCAGCCTTCGACATCCTCAGCTTCTTCCGTGGTTGGATCGGCCTGTTTACGGACTGTTTTCGGGTTGGCGGCAAACTCAAGGAGCACCGGGGGCATCTGTTGTGGGGCCAGCTCAAGATCAACCTTGCCGGTGGCCAGGGCAGAGCGGGGCATGCCGTCAAACTGTGCCGTATCAGGGGTCTGGACCAGCACCAGACCGCCTTTGTCATGGATCGCCTGGATACCGCGGGAGCCGTCGGAACCGGTGCCGGAGAGGATGATGGCGATGGCCCGTGCACCGGCATCATCGGCCAGTGACTGCAGGAAGATGTCGATCGGCAGCTCAAAAAAAGGCTGGGGAAGCTTGTCCCGCAGGAACAGTTGCCCCTGACTGATGGTCATCTGGCATTTGGGTGGAATCAGGTAGACCGTGTCCGGCACCACCTGCATGCCGCTTTCAACCCGTTTAATCGTCATTGTGGTGCGGCGGCCCAAAATATCGTCCATAAGGCTTTTGAAGTCTGGGGAGAGATGCTGGATCACCACAAAGGCCATGCCGCTGTCCACCGGCATGGCTTCAAAAAACTGTTCCAGTGCATACAGACCTCCGGCAGAGGCGCCGATGGCAACGATCGGGAAGGCTGCAGGGGTACCGGTGTCGGGCATGAGCTATACTCCTTGTGCGGGAGGGTGCGTACTAGTTGTTCAGGGGTGCTGGTTGCTCACTGAGGGTGGCGAAAAACGGCTGGTTAAGCAGCATAAACCGGTAGAGCGGTGCTACTTCCCGGGCAGTTTTTTCAGACAGGTGCTGGGGCAGCAGTCGCAGCCAGGCATCAAGCTGTGCTGGCCAGTAGGTGAGCTGAAAACCGTGACTGCGGTAGGCGCGGAAGACCCACAGGATGGTCTCCACCAGAACTTCCGGGTTAAAGCCTTGCAGCAGCGAAGCGATGAACCGCCCGTGGTTGCGGTGGTTGTCAGCCATCATCTCCCAGTTGCCCGGACCGATCAGCCGTTCAAGGTCATCGCGCTGCAGCAGACAGCGGGTTACCTCTTCGGCCAGCAACGGATGGCAGGCCCCGTATTCCCGTGCTGCTTCGGTTGAAATCGCAGGAAGAGCGGCAGCTTGTGACAACAGATGCTGTTTTGTCATGGAATCCTCACAGGTCGTTACGTTTTGGTTCAGGTTGGCCCAGTAACAGGGTAAAACAGAAACAGGCGCCCCCGTGGGGGAGGTTTTCCTCCCAAATGCTGCCACCGTGGGCATCGATAATCCGTTTGCAGATGGAAAGTCCAAGGCCGGTGCTCTTGTCGCCGTCCACGGCACGGGTGCTGGTTGTGCCAAACGGCTTGAACAGTTTATCCTGCTCATGCTCCGGCACACCCGGCCCCTGGTCCTGGATCTGTATCAGCAATGCATCTCCCTGGCGTGCGGTTATCAGGTAGATCACACCAGAGTCCGGTGAGTATTTTGCCGCATTGGACAGCAGATTGTTGAGCACCTGCCGGATACGGTTCAGATCAACCAGCATGACGCCGGGGTCGTATTCCATCTGCAAGCAGATCTCTACCTGTCGTTTCCGGGTCATCAGATTCTGGAGCTGAACCACCTGTTGCAGTAATTCCCGCAGGGTAACTTCCTGCATTGTCAGGTGGAGGTGCCCCTGCTCAATAACGCTGTAGTCGAGCAGATTGGACACCAGGTTCAGCATGTAGCCTACTTCCCGTTTCATTTCCTGAAGCGCCTGGCACAGGGTATCTTCTGCCGTGGGAGCCAGGTCGTCGGCAATGAGATCCAGATAGGCATAGATACCGGCCAGGGGGTTGCGCAGATCGTGGGCCGCCATCCCCAGGAACTGGTTTTTCAGATTGTTTGCCTGCTGAAGCTGGGCTGTCTTCTTCTGCAGCTCCCGTGAGATTCCGGAAAGCTCGCTGTTAAGGCGCAGCAGGGTGGTGTTCAGCTCATCTTTGTCCTGCAGGTCGGCCTCGGCGACCAGTATGCCGTCATTTCCCAGCGGCAGGAACTGGACCCGTAGGGAACTCGGCATACCGTTTGCCTCTTTGACGGTGAGCAGGCTACCTGCGGGCAGGGTGCGTAACCGTGCCATGGTGAAGGGGGTGTCAAAATCAATCACCAGCAGCTGCAGGGCCCGTCCCAGGCATTCGGTACCCAGCAATCTGCAGGCGTACTGGTTGGCGCCGCGCACCACCCCCTGCTCATCAAGCTCAAGGATCACAAGCGGCGCCTTGGTCTGAAGGTAGTTCAGCAGCACCAGATCGCGCATATGCCGCAGCCCGCTCATCTGTTGATCAGCTCTTCAAGCCTGCCCAGGGAGGGGACATGCCGTACCAGTGGAATCTGCTCCAGTTGCTCGGCGCCGCCCCGGTAAAACGCCTGGCCGCCGAAGGCGATCGGCAGTTGGGAGAAGTCGATGCGTACCTGGCGGATCAGGTTCAGCAGGCTACCGAAACCCATATGGGTGGAAAGTGAGAGGCAGAGCAGCTGCGGTTTTTCCTCCTGCAGATGCTGCAGCAGACCGGACGGAGGGGTGTTGGCACCCAGAAAGTGGCTGTCCCAGCCATACATCTCAAGGGTGTCCGCCACCATCCGGGCGCCAAGCTGGTGTAACTCCCCCGGCGTGCAGGCCACGATCACCTTCTTGCCGGTGTTTCCGGCGTTGCAGATGAGGGGATAGGTCTGGGCCAACAGTGATTCCACTATGGCGGTGGCGATATGTTCCCGTGCCACCGAGATGCGGTTTTGCTCCCAGAGCTCTCCTACCCGGTAGAGCGACTGCTGAAAGATATCCTGATAGAGTGAGAGTACCGAGATGCCGTCTGCCAGTAGTTCCTGCATCAGGTTGTGGCACCCCTGACGGTCGCCGGCCAGCAGATAGGCGGTAAAGCGCAGCAGGTGGGATTCCTGGCCGTTTGTTTGTGTCTGTGGCGGGAAGGAATGGGCGGTATTCATGGTGCATTGAGATTAACAGCAAATAATGACAAGACAAGATGCAATTTGCTGATTTTGGGATACGAAAAAAACTGATGGATCATGTAGGCAATTTCCTACTCCCTGTGCCGATTGCAACAGGCGCATGTTTTTGATTCTGCTGCAACCTTCGTGCTGGTCAACCGGGGACGTACCGCGTGATTCAGCACAGGTTGTGGTGAATAAAGTAGGCAGCCAGCTCGGCATCCCGTGATATCTGCAACTTATGGAGCACGCGAGAACGGTGGGTGTGAATGGTCTTGATGCTGATATGCAGCTGGGCGGCAATCTGCTTGATCGGACGGCCTGCAACCACCAGCCGGGCCACCTCAAGTTCCCGTTTGGAGAGCAGATCGTGGAGGTTTTTGTCTTCGGCATGTTCGGAGCGGTTGTATTCCCTGGCCAGCAGGTGGGCCACAGCGGGGGTGAGATAACTGCCGTAATCACGGATCTGGACGACGGCGGTGGAGAGCTCGTCAGGGGCCGCATGTTTCGGGAGGTAGCCGGCAGCGCCCAGTTTGATGGTACGCAGGGCATACTGCTCAACCGGGTGCATGCTGACCACCAGTACCGGCAGTTCCGGATACTGCTGCTTGACCAGGGTCAGCAGCTCCAATCCACTGCGCCCTGCAAGGGAGATGTCCAGCAGCACCAGATCGTACTGGGCTGAATCATGCAGTAGCGCGACGGCGCTGTCAAAGGATGCGGCTTCGTCAGCCGTGATCTGCTCATCGGGTAACTCCTCCTGGAGGACGTGGAGTAAACCTTTGCGGACAAAGGAGTGGTCGTCGATGATCAGCAATTTCATGGTTGCGGTTCTCCCGGGAGCGGGATGACGAGGCGTACCGTGGTTCCTCGGTCGGGCGTACTGACGATCTCCAGGTCCCCTCCCAGTGCAGAGGCACGTTCACGCATGCCGATTATACCGAAGGAACGGCGAGGCTTGTCCGACATCAGATCAAAACCCCGGCCGTTGTCGTTGATCTCAAGGGAAAGACCGGCGTCGATCCGCCTAAACCGTATCGTCACCTGCTCTGCCCCAGCATGTTTCATCACATTGTTAAGGGATTCCTGGACGATTCTGAACAGCTCGATCTCATGATCAGGGGTGCAGCTGCCGTCATCGGACCAGAAAACGCGGCAGTCGATGCCGGTATTACGGGTGGTCTCTTCTGCCAGCCATTCCACCGCGGCAGCCAGCCCCAGTTCATCAAGGAGGGAGGGGCGCAGGCCCGTACAGAGGCGCTGGACGATATGCACCATAGTGTCCACGCCGTGCAACAGTTCATCCAGGTGCTGGGGTACCGGTGTATGCTGCAGCGCCATCGTACGCTGGAGATCCCGCAGTTTGAACGACTGCTCGGTCAGGGCATGGCCCAGCAGGTCGTGCAGTTCCCGGGCGATCCGACAGCGTTCATCTTCAAGGGCGCCGCAGAGATACTGTGCATAACGGCTCTGCTGCTGCTGCGCCGTGACCTGATCAGTGATGTCACGGATTACCCCCACGATATACCCCTCACCGTAGGGGTTTATGTAGCGGGTTTTCCGGATCTGCAAGGTGCGCGTGGTGCCGTCGGGGAAAGGTTTGTCTAGGTTGTAGCTGCAACTGATGCCGGTACGCAGCAGTTCGAGATCACGCTGGTGAATAAAGGATGCCTGCCCCCGGGGCAGCATGGTCTGGTCGGTTGTGCCGATAATTTCGTGCCGGTCTTTGCCCATGAGGCTGCAGGCGGCATCATTGACCAGGTGGTAGCTTAAGTTGCTGTCTTTGACAAAGAGGGGATCAGCCAGCGAATTGATGATCTTGTCAAGGAATTCTCGGGATTCTTTCAGAGATTGTTCTGTGCCCCAGAGCTGAAAGGTGCGGGTTTCGATCAGCTCCAGCAGGAGATCCCACTGGTTTTGAAGCGCTATGCGATCCCGTTTCTGGCACTCCAGGTCTTTTGCAACATGTTCGAGTAAGTCGCTTAAGGGATGATGCATCGGTATGTTTCCCCAGCTGATGCTTGCATCTATAGGTCGTTAATCAGACGTTCCCCAGGGATTCAGGCGCAGAGCTTCAGCACCTCGACGGCGATCTTCCCAAGGGGTGCCACCGTGTCCACCCCTCCCTCCTTGATCGCCTCGTGGGGCATGCCGAACACCACGCAGCTGGCCTCATCCTGGGCGATGGTCACCGCGCCGGCGTCGTGCATCTCGCGCATCCCCTTGGCCCCGTCGTCCCCCATGCCGGTCATGATCACCCCAACGATATTCTTTCCTCCGTAACGGGCTGCCGAGCGGAACAGCACATCCACCGAAGGGCGATGCCGGGAGACCAGCGGCCCGTCCTTCACCTCGACGTAATAGCGGGCACCGCTTCGCTTCAGCAGGGTATGGCGGTTGCCCGGTGCGATCAACGCCCGGCCCCGCACCACCGTATCATTATCCTCCGCCTCTTTTACCGTCACCTTGCAGCTGCTGTCCAGACGTTTCGCAAAGGCGGCGGTGAAATGTTCAGGCATATGTTGGACGATGACAATGCCGGGGGTGTCCTCCGGTAACATCTCCAGAAAGACCTTCAGCGCCTCGGTACCACCGGTGGAGGCCCCCACCACCACCACTTTTTCGGTGGTCTGGACCATGGCGTGGGAGGTGGGGCGTTCCATCATGACATCGGCCGAATACTTGGGGGCCACCTCCCGGCGGGGGGTAAAGGGCTGCACCCGGGCCGAGGCGGCCGCCTTCACCGTATCGCAGATCAGGATGCGGGATTCTTCAATGAACTGTTTGGTCCCCATCTTAGGCTTGGTAATGATATCCACGGCCCCGTATTCCAGCGCCTTAAGGGCGGTTTCACTCCCTGTGTCCGCCAGACTTGAGCACATGACCACCGGGATCGGGTGCTGGGCCATGATCTTCTGCAGGAAGGTAAGCCCGTCCATCCGGGGCATCTCCACATCCAGGGTGATGACGTCCGGCACCATACTCTTCATCCGTTCGGCGGCCAGAAACGGGTCCGCCGCCGTGGCGATCACCTCGATCTGGGGGTCGGAGGTGAGAATATCCTGCAGGGTCTGACGCACCACCGCGGAATCATCAACAATCAATACCTTTATCTTGTTCATGCCGGGCTGCTCCTCATGCCATGGTTGCCGTCGCGGGCTGTCTCTTACGCATTGTGCGGACAAACACCTCGCCGGTGCCGGAGTTGAAATAGAGTCGACGTCCCTGCCGGCCGCCGGTGTCCGACGCCATAATCGGCAGGTCGAGCCTGCGCAGCAGTGCCATGGCGCAGGCGGCGTTCTGCTCGCCGATACCGGGTCGCTCAGGGGTTGAAATACCCAGCACGTTGCCGCCGCCGAACAGTTTGATCTCCAGGCAGGCACGGTTGGATCCCAGACGCAGCATCTGTTCAAGGAGCAACGGCACCGCCCCGGTCAGATGGTGTCCCGGCTGTTCAGGGGGGCCGTCGGGCAGCAGGGCATGGCAGATCCCCCCGAACCTGCCCTGACGGCAGAACATGGTCACCGCGACACAGGAGCCGAGGATGGTCTCCACCAGCGCCGGCCGCAGATCGACAAACAGCTGGCCCGGCTCAAGGAAGAGCGGCGGGAGGTCAATGCCTGAAAACCGCTTCACAGCTTCCGGTAGACCGTGGAGCCCACCGACTGAAACGGTACATCCAGGCCGTTCAGGGTCTCGGAATGCCCCAGAAAGAGGTGGCCGCCGGAGACCAGACGGCGGTGGAACTTGTGCATGAGCCGCGCCTGGGTCGGTTTATCAAAGTAGATGATCACGTTGCGGCAGAAGATCACATTCTGTCGTTCGCTGATATCCAGTTCATCATCCATCAGGTTGATCCGCCGGAACTGCACCAGGTTGCGCAGTTCGCTGCAGATCCGGACCAGTCCCTGCTGTTTGTTTTTGCTGCGGAGCAGATATTTTTTCTTGAGGGCCAGGGGGATGGTGTCCACCCGATCTTCCGGATAGACGGCGGCCATGGCGGTCTTCAGGACCTGGGTACAGATATCCGAGGCGGTAATGGCAAAGCGGAAGCCGGGGGTGGCCTGGGCATATTCCGCAAGCACCATGGCCATGGTGTACGGTTCCTCGCCGGTGGAACAGCCGGCGCTCCAGATCTTGAACGGAACGGTGATGGCCCCCGGGTCACCCCCCCCATGGTGCTGGGGCAACACCTGTTTGACCAGGAAATCAAAATGCTGGGGCTCGCGAAAGAAATCGGTCTTGTTGGTGGTCACCACATCCACCAGGTGCACCATCTCCTGGCGTTGCCCTTCGGGGCTGAAGACAAAGGCGGCGTACTCCTCAAAACGGCTCATGCCGAGGGCCTTCAGCCGTTTTTGCAGGCGGGCCTCCAGCATGGTCTTCTTGGCCGGCGGTATCTTGATGCCCGCTTCGTCGTAGATAAGGGCGCTGAACCGATCAAATTCACGCTGGTGCATGGTCTGCAGAGAGGGGGTAAGGTCGTTGTTGATAGGCATCTCGTGTCCCGTTGTCAGCTGCGCCGCTGCCCTTTACTCACCAGCACCTCGCCGGTCAGGGTGTTCATGATCACCTTGCGTCCCAGGCGGCCGCCCAGGTCGGAAGACAGCACCGGTATCCCCCACTCCTCCAGGGTCTGCAGGGCCAGCGACGCATTGCGATCACCGATTAGAAAGGCCTCGTTGCCGGAGCCGTTGATGTTGGCCCCGCCAAAAACCTTGGCCACCAGATGGCCCTGATTACAGCCTAAGCCCAGCATTCGCTCCAACAAACGGGTCATGGCGATGCTGCCGTACTTGGGAGTGGCAAGCCCATCAGCGTTCCAGAGGGGGAGCATGAAGTGGTTCATCCCACCCCCGCCATACACCTTGTCCCAGAGGCAGACCGACACACAGGAACCGAGCACCGTGGTAATAAGGCATTCGCGGCGGTCGGTGTAGAGGGTACCCGGAAAGAGAAAATGTTTGGGCGGGTCGTCGATAGACATGATCAACGGCTACGGTTTATCCGGTTCCGGTTCGAAGAGGAAGAGATTTCCCCCCACGCCGAAGGCGGTGGCCTCAGGCTCCATCTGGAGGTTGGGAAGCCAGACGGTGAAGCTGCTCCCGGCCTGGGGTTGTGACAGTACCTCGATTCGGCCATCCAGTAGCTCCACCAGGGCCTTGACGATGCTCAGGCCCAGGCCGTGGCCGTGGTGCCTGCGGGTGGCGCCGGTGTCAAGCTGTCTGAACCGGTCAAAGATCGTCGGGATATCTTCGGCCAGGATCCCGATACCGGTATCGGTTACCTGCAGTTGCAGGCCATCCTCCAGAACGGCGAGGTTCACGGTAACGTCGCCGCCGTCATCGGTGAATTCAATGGCGTTGGCCACCAGGTTGCTGATGATCAGGGCCAGTTTTTCCCCATCGGTCACGATTATCGGCGCCGTCGCTTCTGCCACCGGTTGCACCGAGCCTGCCAGGGTGATTCGTTTCACGGCGGCTCTGGTGCGGAAACCGTCAATCAGCTCCTGTAGCAGCAGTTCCAGGTTGAGCAGCACCGGGGCCGGCTGGGCGTCGCCGGCCTCCAGTTCTGCGGCCATAAATATGTTGCGCAGTTGGAAATCCAGGTTAAACGCCTCGTCATGGAGCGTCGTGACCAGCTCCTCCGCCCCGGCCGTCGCCCGGGTCAGGGGGATCAACTGGCTTGCCGTCCCCATGATGGCGTTCAGCGGGTTATTGATCTCGTTGCGGATGTTGGAGAGGAAATTGCTCTTCAGGCGTTCCGACTGTTCCAGTCTCCGGTTCATCTCCCGGAGCCGCAGGTTGACCGTGGTAAGATCGGCAAACGCCTTCCGGCTGCGCTCGAAACGGAGCTTCAGCTCCTCTATCAGTTCCTGGTCGGTAACGATATGGGACATGAGGTGTCTCCTGGCTCCGGGGCGGCTATTCCGTTATCCCGGCTGCCTGAACAGCCGCCATCTCCTCCTCGCTGAACACCTTGTCGATATCCAGGATCATCACAAATTCACCTTCATGCTTGCCCATTCCCTTGATGAAGGTGGTGTTGAGACGGGTGCCGATATGGGGGGCCGGTTCGATCTGCTCCGGTTCCATCTCCACCACCTCCTGCACTGAATCGGCCAGGGCCCCCAGCACGGTGGTTTCACCCTCGAGGGTTACCTCAACCACGATGATGCAGGTATTGACGGTCTGCTCGGTGGCCGACATGCCGAACTTGAGACGCATGTCGATCACCGGCACCACGCTGCCCCGCAGGTTGATTACCCCCCGCATGAATTCTGGTGTCTGGGGGATCTTGGTGATGGTTGTAATCTCAAGAATCTCCCGAACCTTGGCCACATCGAGGGCGAACACCTCGTCTGACAGCTTGAAGGTCAGGTATTGTACCGTTTCGGTTATTCCAACAACACTCATACGCGCCTCCGTCTAGCTATAGTCAAAACCTTACCACCCCTAAACCCTCCTAAAACAGGAGGTGGACTTACCACAAAGGGCTGAAAGCCCCCTCCTTACGTTCAAGGAGGGGGTTGGGGGTGGTTCTCTTTTCAGTATTTTTCAAACTCATCATCCAGGTGATCGCTACCCCGGCCCAGATCGATATGAACCCCGCCCCCGGCCTTGGCCGGTTTTGGGGCAGCATGGGCCACCGCAGGCATCCTGTGGTGCGCAGGGGCGGCCTTGTGTGGCAGGGCACGCTGGGCACCATGACTATCGAGGCTGAAGAACGAGATGGTGGATTGCAGCTGTTCCGCCTGACTGGACAGCTCCTCGGTGGTGGAGGCCATCTCCTCGGCGGCGGAGGCGTTCTGTTGAATCACCTTGTCCAGCTGTTGTATCGCCTTGTTGATCTGCTCTGCCCCCGAATCCTGCTCCTTGCTGGAGGCACTGATCTCCTGCACAAGTTCGGCAGTGCGCTGGATGTCCGGCAGGATGGC